>JAIRQO010000082.1 GCA_031256435.1 Cellulomonadaceae bacterium | reverse complement strand
CCCGTGGATGACGAGCAACTCCGGGAGGAAGCCGAAAACGTGGTGGCTCTGGTGCGCGAACTCCCCGCCGATTTTGCCCGCGTGGCCGAGTCCATCAAGATGATTCAGCGGGACACGGTCACCGAACTGCGTCAGGACGCCCGGCCGTCCGGCGAGGTGCTCCGCGAATACCTGGAGCGCTCCGAGCATCTTCTGGAGGCCACCCCGGAGGGTCGCGCTTTTGTGGGGGCGCAGCGGCTTATTGATGATCCCGAGCGGCTGGACTATTTGGCGCAATCGCTGGACGTGGTGCTTCGCCAACCGTTCGCCGCCACCCTTCCCGCTCACGAGTCCGAGGCGCTGCGTGGTGTTGCTGACCTCATTGCCCGCGGATTTGGGGACGTGAACACGGCTCAACGTCAAGCCTCGCGCGTGATTGCCACGCAGGTGCGCCACCATGATCCTCTGCGGGATCGCCAAGTGGATGACCTCCTGAGGGACGTCATGGTGGGCCTCGGCGCCTGGCTCCCCACGTCCAAACGCGCACAACACGTGGACGCGCTGCGCAAACTTCCGCGCGCTGACCTCGGCCGCATTCGCTTCACCCTGGCGGATTTGGCACCGCCACGTGGTCCGGAAGCCCTCAGCATGATGACCGACGACGATGCCCCCGAGTCCCTCGATCACGTCAGCGTGTGGGGTGGTCCGGATTACGGTGCCATCGCGGCGTTGCTCAAGTCCGCCCTGCCTGACGCGCGGATCGCTGATCTGTTTGCGGATGCTCCCCAGGGCGCACGGCGCCCGGTGGACCTGGTGGGTTTGCTGGAGATGGCGGCCCGCGGTGAATTGACGGATCTGGACCAGATTGCCTATGCGGATACGGTCCGTCCGGATGATACTCGGCAGCGGCTCGCGTTTGAATCTTTTGCCTTAGCACCCCACAGAGTTTCTCCGCTGCGCTCCGAATACTCTGTGGGGACCCCGAATGATCCCCAGCCCATCGCACCCCAGCCCACCGAAGAATCGAGGACCCATGAGTGACCAAACGTGGACGGACGTGGGCCTGGATGAAGTCACCGATGTAGACCTTCCGCCCCAGCCCAACGCCAACCCCGCAGAAGCCTCGGCAGACTCCCATGACAGCGCGTTCATCACGCCTGTGGCCATGGAGTCCGATCCCGAGGAACTCTTCCCTGGCGATCAAGGCACGCTGGACCCTGACGTCCGCGTGATCCTGGTGGACCTGCTTCGTCGCCGATTCATGACGGCAGAAGCCAACCCCGCACGCTGGCGAACCCTCTTAGAAAACCAAGGCATCATCGAAAGCCGCCTGCATGACCTGTTCATCACGCTGGTGGTGGACTGCGGACGCGGCATCGCCTACAAGCGGCAGGTCTCCACGGGAGAGGCGGAGGGTGCCATTCTGCTCAGGGATGATCCGTTCACCCGCGTGGAGACCGTCCTCCTCGTCCACTTGCGCACGCTGCATCAGCGCGAATCCACCGCAGGTGAGCGCGCCGCGCGCGTGGACACCGAGGAACTGGAAGAGCAGGCCATGAGCTACCTGGACCCGGACGTCACCAACATCGCGTCCCAACAAAAAGAAGTGCGCACCGCTATTGGACGCCTGGCGCGGGAAGGGTTCCTCCAGGAGGAGGCCGCCGGGCGGTACCGCATCACCCCGCTAGTGGAGGTGGTGCTCAGCGTGGAGCGCCTCACGGAACTCGCCACGTGGCTTCGCAACCCGCAGGAGGCAACGCCATGACCATGATAGACACGCTCTTCGGACTGATTCCCAGCGCCTCCACCGGGCAGCAATGGATTGCGCGGGAGTTGCAAGTAGTGAACTGGGGTGGCTACGGCGGCCACCATCGCGTGAAACTCGCCTCCACGGCCACGCTCTTTGCCGGCGCCTCGGGCTCCGGAAAGTCCACGCTAATGGACGCCTACATTGCTCTGCTCATGCCCCACACCACACCCTTCAACGGTGCCAGTAACGGGGGAGTGGTGGGCCGCCCGCGCGGCAAGGATCAGCGCAATATCATCAGTTATTCGCGCGGGAAAGTGGACGAGTCCCGTACCGAGTCCGGAACCAAGGAGCGCGTATTGCGTGGCGACGGTCAGGACACGTGGACCGCCGTGGCCATGACGTGGGTGGACCAAGCGGGCACCGAGTTCACCGGGCTGCGCGCCTGGTACGTTCCGTCCGGGGCGTCCTCCATGGAGTCCGTGGTGACCGTGAGGGCCACTGTTGACGGCGGCTTTGCGCTGAGCACCCTGGAGGAAGCCGCCACGGCGCGATTTGGGCGGACTGCGCTCACCGCAGCGGGGCTGACCTGCTTTGATACGGACCGCGAGTTTTCGGCTCGTCTGTTTTCCACGCTTGGCATTGGTGCTGCTGGAGGTGGCGAGAAGGCTGCGGGGTTGCTTGCGCGCATTCAGGCAGGCCAGCAAATCACCACGGTGGACAAGTTGTACAAGGACATGGTTCTCACCGAGCCGGACACCTACGCCAAAGCGGATGACGTCATTGATCACTTTGATGAACTATCCGGGACGCGGGAGCACATGCTCACCGCCAAGGCCCAGGTGCAGGCGCTCGCGCCCATTCGCGGGCATCGCGCCAGCGTGGATGAATCCCGCCAGCGCCTTGAGGTGATTGCCGCTCTCGGTTCGGCGGATGATGACGGCTCACTCGTCGGGCTGTGGCGCGCGGATAAGCGTGCGGGTCTGCTCCGGGCTGTGGAGGATGATGTACGACGACGCTCACGTGAGGCGGCCGAGCGAGTCCGGGAATTGGACGCCGCAGTGGGTGCCCGGAAATCCGAGTTGGAAGGCGTGCGCCAAACCCTGTGGAACTCCGGGGGAGCCAAGATTCAGAACGCTGAGCGAGAGTTGTCCGCCTCCGAGGCCCGCGTGGCGGAGGTGCGGCGTTCCCGTTCCCGCCTGGACGGTGCGCTGGCTGTGTTGCGGGTGGAGATTTCCACGGAAGCCGAGTTTGACCGGTGTGCCTCGGCGTCACGCGCGCGTCTGGCCAGCACTGATGCCCGGCACGCAGCGTTCGTGTCCCGTGATGAAGCCCGTGATGCGCAGCGCGAGGCGGAACGGACGTTGGCATCGCTCACCGCTGAACGTGACGCGCTGGCCAAGCGACGCGGCAACGTTCCCGAATCCCTGCACCGTGCCCGGCTGGCGTTGGCTCAGGCGGCGGGACTGCGTGCGGAGGAGTTGCCCTTTGTGGCCGAACTGGTGGAGGTGTCCACGCAGTACGAGCCGTGGCGGGAAGCGTTCAACCTGGCCTTGGGCGGGTTTGCCCGCACGTTGTTGGTGGACGTTGCGCACCTGGCGGCTTTCAGAGCGGCCATCGATTCCGTGACGTCCTCGGTGCGGCTGCAGTTCCGCGGTGTCCCCACAGGGCGACGGATCGATTCGCACCCGAACACGGGAACGCTGCCGGGACGCCTGGACTACGCTTCCGGGCCGTTTGAAGGCTGGCTGCGGGATCACCTGGCGGACCAGTTTGCCTACGTGTGCGTGGACACTCCCGCGCAGCTTTCGCAGCACCCTCTGGCGCTGACCCGCGCCGGGCAGACGAGTTCTCGGTCCGGCGGGGCTCACGGCGGGCATGGCCGGGCCAATCTGCTCGGGTTCACCAATTCCCGGCGCATCAGTGAGTTGGACCGGGAGATTGAGACGGCGCGTAGTGGCCTGACCGGTGCCGCCGAGGCGTTCCGGGGCGCGGAGTTGCGCCTTAGTGCCGTGGAGGAACAGGCCGTGGCGTCCCGCACTGTGGTGGACCTGACCTGGAATGACGTGGACGTGGTAGGAGCGGAAGCCGCGTGCGAACGCTGGCGGAATGTGATTTCCGAGGCCCGTGCGGACAACCCGCAGTGGGGCGAGTTGGAGGCGCGGGCCACGGAGTTGGACGGGGAAGTGACGCGGCTCCAACGCGAATGGGGTGCCGCCGAGGCTGAATCACGGGACCTTGCCGACCACTGGGAGAAGGTCACCGATCAAGTAGACGCCGCCCAAGAAGTCCTTGATGCTGCCGAGGACGCCGAGCGCGTTGTCACCGATTCCCAACGCGAGTACCTGGATTCCCTCACCGAGGCTGAACCCTCTTCACTCCGTCATTCCTCATCCGGGCGGTTGAGCCAGGCCGCGCAGCCGACGACTGGTGAAACCCCTGCCTCTCGTCATTCTGCGGGTGTGGCCGAGTCCCGTCATTCTGCGGGCGAAGCCTCGCAGAATCTCTCCTCAGCCCACTTCGAGCCCCCCACCGAAACCCCCGCCGAGGCCCTCGCCCACTTCGACGCCGCCGTGGCCCGCCTGTCCGAACGCCTTCGCCATGATCGCGAGACGGCAGAAACAGCCGTCACCGCCAGCACGGATGCCCTGCGCGTCACCTTTGAGCAGTTTGTTTCCCGCTGGCAGGACCCCAACCTCGGAACGGACCCGGATGCCAGTTACTCGGACTTTGAGGCTGTCCTCACCCGCCTGGAAACCGAGCGCCTCCATGAACTCGAAGCTGAATGGCGCCGAGCCCTGCTCCGCCTCAGCGGAGCGGACCTCACGGATCTGGAGCACACCATGAGCCGCTCCATTCGGGAGATCACGGATCGGATCGGACCGGTGAACGCCATCCTGGACTCGCTTCCCTTTGCTGATGACGAGCATCGCCTCCACATCACCGTGTCCCGTCCCACATCCGCGTCCCAGAAGCGTTTCCGCAATGAACTGCGAGCCGTCCGCGAGATGCTCGCCTCTGGCACGGACGTGTCCAACGACGAACGCGAACGCCGGTACCTGCGCATGGCTCGCCTCATGGAACGCATCCGTCCCGGTTCTCCCGAGCGGGTGGACCTCATCGATGTTCGTCGTCACGTGAGGCTATCCGCAGAGAAAATCACAGCGGATGATGGCACCCACGTGGCCCTCTATGACCACATCGGCGAGAAGTCCGGCGGTGAAAGCCAGGAACTTGTGGCGTTCATTGTGGGCGCCGCGTTGCGGTACCAACTGGGGGACGCGGGCGCCGAACGCCCCCGGTACGCACCCGTGTTCCTGGACGAGGCCCTCATCAAGGCGGACGCCCAGTTCTCCGGCAGGGCCTTGGGAGCCTGGCGAGGGCTCGGCTTCCAGTTGATAGTAGGCGCCCCCAATGACAAGGTCAGCGCACTAGAACCGCACGTGGACGCTAGTTACGTGATTGTCAAGAACGCTGCCGGCCTCTCCCGCGCCCATCCGATCGTCGGCGTTGAACCTTCTGGAACCGAGGGCGGTTGAGCCAGGCGCGTTAGCGCCGACCGTCAACCCCACCCCCCCACCGCTCGTTGATTGGATGAATTCCGGTGCCTAGTACCAGTACCCGCCTCGTCTTCCCGGACGAGGCCGTGGAGATAGCCCGCACTCGCCTGTCCCAACGCTGGCCCCACCTGATCTGCGCCGAGTTCTCACAACCCACTCTCCCGTCATCCCACGCAACCACTCCTACATCCGCCACGCATCCCACCCCGCCGTCATCCTGCGTGGAGGCGGCGGAGCAGCCGGAATCGCAGGATCTCGCCGCGCCCACTGACACCCCCACCACCATCACCGTTCGCCTGCGCCCCGGTGTCCGCACCGGCGCCGATGTTGCCCGCCTCGGCTTTGACTCCTGGACCCACTGGCTTCACGCCTGGGCCGGTGACCTACCAGCCGAACTCACCGTGGAGTACACGAGCATCGTCGTCGAACACGTGAAGCACACGGCTCCCCTTCGCGCCTTGTATCACTCGACGAAGGAGTTGGCAGCGGAGCGGTCCATCGCGCAGCGCATTCTTGACTCGGACGCAGCCCTGACCCCATCCACGCTGAGAGCCGTGGCGGCGCTCACGGACGCTGACCGCGAGGTGCTCTTTTCCGCGCTGACCTGGCTGGCGGAGCACCCCCACCTCGCAGCGTTCACGGCCAAGCAAATCCGCGTTCCGGGGATGCACACCAAGTGGCTGACCGCGTCTCGCAGGGCATTGATTGAAGCGCTGACCGGCAGGGACCTGAGTGACGAACTCCGCCCGCCGCGCACCGTGGTGCCGTTCACCTACCTGGACCCCGCGTATCGCGCTACGGGCGGACGGCATCACGATTCCTGGACCAGCGGGGATGAGTTTGACCTGCCCTACCCGCCGAGCATCGTGGTGGTGGTGGAGAATCGGGAGTGCCGCCTGGACTTCCCCGAGGTCCCCGGCGGGATTGCTGTGGAAGGTGGAGGGAATGCCGCCTCTGCCGTGCTCGGCGCGCTGCCGTGGATTCTCACCGCGCCCGTGTTGGCGTATTGGGGTGACCTTGATGCTGACGGCTTCGCGATTCTGAGTCACCTGCGCAAGGCCTGCCTGGATGCCGGGCGTGACGTGCATTCCATTCTCATGGACGTGGGGACGCTCCACGAGTTTGCAGACGTGGCTGCTTCAACGGACCGCCATGGGAGTCCGTTGACGCCTCGGCCTGCGGCGTTGGAGTATTTGACCGACGACGAACAAGCGGCCTACGCCATCCTTGCCACCGCGGGCAATACCCCGGTAAGACGCATCGAACAAGAGAAACTCCCCCTAGAACGCGCTGCCACCGCACTGATGCACCTGAGCCAAGGCTTTCTGGGCGGCTGAGCCAACACCCGTCGGTTGAGCCGGTCCTTTCTGGGCGGGTGAGCCATTCCCCGTCGCTTATACCAAGCCTTTCTGGGCGGTTGAGCCAGCGCGCACTGCGCGCGTCGGTCGAAACCCCCAGTTCCCCGCGTAAAGTCACCCCTATGATGGGGATTCTTGCCGCCATGCCCGAGGAACTGTCCGCCGTGTTGGACGCCGCTCAGGACGTGGCCCCACCGGAAACCCTTCTGGGTCGCGAGTTTCGCCGTGCCACCATTGAGGGAACCGAGGTCATGCTGGTATTGACCGGGGTGGGGAAGGTGGCCGCTGCTGCCACGGCGGCGCTGCTGGCGCAACGCGTGGATTCCGCCATCATGGTGGGTACGGCCGGGGGGCTCGGGGCAGGGGTGTCCACGGGGGACGTGGTGGTTGCCACGCAGTTGTTGCAACACGATTTCAGCGCGTTCCCGCTCCGTCCGCGATGGGAGATCCCGTCCCTCGGAACGGCCCGCGTTGCCTGCGATCCCACGCTCACAGCCGCCCTCGAAGCCGCCGCCACCGATGTTGTGAGCCGGGCAGGAAGCAAATCCACCCGCCATTCTGGCCTACTCCTCTCCGGGGACCAGTTCATCGCGTCGTCGCAGGCTGCGCAGCAACTCCGGACCGACCATCCGGACGCCCTCGCCGTGGACATGGAGAGTGCCGCCGTGGCCCAGGTGTTCCACGATGCCCAGATTCCCTTTGCCGTGGCCCGCTGGATTTCCGACCAAGCCGACTCCGAAGCCCCCGGCGATTTCCAGGAGTTCATCAACAACACCGCCGCCCCCTACGCCCACGCCCTCGTGGTGTCCGCCCTCACGCGACTCGCCTTCGTGTCATAGAGGAATCCCTCACGGCAAGTTACGTGGCTATT
This sequence comes from Cellulomonadaceae bacterium, assembly GCA_031256435.1. Taxonomy (GTDB): domain Bacteria; phylum Actinomycetota; class Actinomycetes; order Actinomycetales; family Cellulomonadaceae; genus Xylanimonas. Next base: position 34,130 of record JAIRQO010000082.1, on the reverse strand, counting down.
TGCCGGTAACCACCACGGTTGCGAATGACCAAGCCTGGTCAAGGCTCCGTGGAAGTGCTAGGATGTCTGGACAGTCTAGACAGGAGGGGAAATGGCGTGGCAGGTGCAGGAGGCGAAGCAACGGTTTAGCGAAGTGCTGCGCGCCGCAGAGTCCGGGGAGCCGCAAATCGTCACCCGTCACGGCCGGGAAGTCGCCGTAGTGGTTGACATCGCAGAATATAGACGAACTCGCAGACCTCAACAGTCATTCGTTGATCACTTGCTCGCAGCCCCTGGAATCTTGGAGGATGATGAGGCAGAAGATTTGTATGCGCGGGACCGGCGCCGGTACACGCCAAGCGTGGTGTTTGACGAGTGAGCGGTTTCCTTCTCGATACTAATGTCTTCTCCGAGCCTCAGAAGCGCCGTAGACACCACGGGGTCATCGCATGGTTGGCTGCTCAGAATGCCAGCCAGCTTTTCGTTTCAACCCTGACGATAGGTGAAAATAGGCGTGGCATCGAACTGTTGCGAACCCGTGATCACCAGCGCGCTGAACGGATAGGAAACTGGCTTGCAACGGTTGAGGTTGAGTTTGGTGATCGAGTTATTCCGTTCACGTCACTAGATGCGCACCAATGGGGACAACTGACGGCATCTGGACCCACGCTTCCTCTTCTCGATGCACAGCTCGCCGCAGTTGCCTTAGCACGAGGTCTCGTTGTGGCCACGCGCAACGTGAGTGATTTTCAGCGTTGTGGCGTAGATGTTGTCAACCCGTTTGAGTTTCAGGGTTAGAAAGCGAAAGTGATTCCTACCCCGCCACTGCGCCCTCGCCCGGGAGAGCGATGAGTGACTGCGTGTGAACGTGTGCACAATTTGCACACGTTGACGTTGTGTCCGCCGTTGACGATCTTCTCCGCAGTCCGCTGGACGGACAGACAATCGGCATCTGGGGTCGATGTTGGTGTGGAAGTTGGCGGCGTCTTGGATGTCCCACACCCACGTGTAATACCCCGACGATGCTACGGTGCAGCCGGGGGAGGTGGAGGTGCCTGCGCTGGTGCGGGTCAGGCTCACCGTGCAGACGGGGGTGCCGGAGCCGGATGGCACGTTGTTGATGGTGGTACTCGTGACGTTGCTGGCGGCGGCGGTGGGGTTGGGTGCTCCGGCTACGGAGTAGGGGCCGTAGAGGCGGCCACGCGCCGTGACGGACGTGCCCGTGATCCACTCGTCCAAGGAATCCACCAGTCCAAAGGTCACAGTGTCGGTGACGGTGCTGCCTTTGTTCACGTACTTATCCGAGGTGGCTGTCCCGACGGTGGTTTGGACGCGAGGTTGCATCCGCACCAGGGTGATTTCATCGGCATCGAACGCGGCGCTCACCGCTGCCGTGGTGTTGTCATGTTTGGGGATGGTGACGTGGTAGTAGTAGTAGCCCGACGAGGGGGCGCTGCCCCCCGAACACGTCCGGGTGCGAGCATACGCAAAGCCTGGACAGTCGAATGACGCGACCTCCGTGCTCGCTGCCGGGATAGATGTGGGAGCGGTGCTGAATGGCCCGCGTACCGAGACGTGCGGGATGAGGGTGGTGTCATCCATCCACCGGGTGTTCGCCTCGGCCTGGGTTTCGCCACTGTTGCGGGCAACGTTGACCGTGACGGCATCGCTGAACGCGGCACCCTTGTTGATGACGTCCGTGGCCTCGGTAGTGACGGTGGGGGTGAAGGTGGACGGTGGCTCAGCATCATTCAGTGCATAGCAATCAAAGAAGGCGGATTTGTCTGGGTGGCTATTCGCCATGCTCCTAGCGCGCGTTTCGAGTTGGGTGTAGTCACCATTGGGGTCTGCGCCTTGGAGGTGCTTCTTCTCGTTGTTCCATTGTCCTTGAAACAGGGGGCCGGGGTTGTACTGGCCTCCGCTGATTGACCATTGAAGGCTTTGGTTTGCATACGTGAAGTAGATACCGACGACTCGGGAGCGGGTGGCTCCCTGGGAAGCGCCTCGCGTGGTTGCCTGGTCAAGTGCATCTCTGCATACCCGGTTGAACGTCTGTGACGCATTTTCAGTGCCAAGCCCGCCTCCAGATATTGTCGAAGGCACCTGGCCTAACTCTCCGTTAACTTTGCTGATCCAGTAGTTGATCGAGGATTGCTCCCAGCCTTGTACTGCTGGTGAAGCGCCTTCATCTTCCAACATCAAGATGAGGTCAGAATCAGGATTGGTTGGCCCGGTTCCCACGAAGTCATCGCCTGCCACCCCTGTTGCGCCGTAGGCAACAGTGGGTGTGGCAACCATCACGGCAGCAAGGATTCCGCTAGTGAAGCGAGAGAGCAACGGGGTGCGGCGTTGAGCGCTAAACGTCATGCTGGTCAATATGCCCAGCGAGGCGTTCATACCTATGGCAATTAGTTCACCAGTTCACACAGATAGCCGCAAGTTCACTGCTTGTAACGTATGTGCCCGAGTGCGCACTCGTTTTGACGTAGCCATTCTCAGTGAAATACCGTGCTTGGAAAGCACGCTTCGCGGCATTGCTGTCGTCATAGTCACTGACAACGCTCGCCTTGTGGTTCGTTGAGTGCCCATTGGAGCGGACAGTGCAAGAGTTCAAGAACCACGTTCCCGTGCTGGCATGGAGGTTCCAGTACACTCCCGGCGCTGCTGTGGTTGTCCGTGCGGCCTTTGCTTCCTTCGCAGCCTTCGCCTCCGCATCCCAGGTGGGTTGGCAACGCTTGGCGAACGCTTTGTATTGGGAACTTGAAAGAACTCTGGCTGACGACGGTACGTCGGTGTTACACGGTGCAGTAGGCAGAGCACTGGCGAAGTTTAGTACCGTCACATGCGCAGCCTTCGGCGCAGCCTTGTTCGTTGAGGCGAGTTTCTTGCCGACTACCTTCGTCGTCACTTTCGCGGTGCCATTGCGGAACCCAGCCTTGCCTTTGCCTGTGGGCTTCGCGGTGACTTTCACGGTGATCTTGTGGCCTTTGTCGGCTTGCTTCACCGTGTACTTGACCTTCGTGGCAGTCGTCGTCTTTGAGTAAACGGCTTTGGCTTTGCCGGAGCGGTACACCTTGTACGTGTATTTCAACCCGGCAGGCTTCGGGGACGCGGTGAAGCCGGACACCTTGAACGTGAGTTTCTTGCCCACCCGGACGGTGCCGGTGACTTTCACTTTGCCACCCTTGATCTTGACTTTGGTGGCTTGCTTGGTGGGCATCGTCGCGTGTGCGGTCACCGTGGCAGCCTGGCTGGCTGTGGCAGCGGCCTGGCTGGTGGTAGCCGCTGACGCGGGGGTAGGGGCGGCAGACATGGCGAGCGCAGCGCCCACGAGGATAGCCAGGGCTGTGGCGGGCTTGGTGTGGCTGGTGGTGAACATGAGGGTGATCCTTGCTTGCGTGATACTGAGGGCTTGTTGCCCCTGACACCTATCTTGTCTGCGACGGGGAAAGGCAGCCGGTCAACCTGGGGATGGGGTTGGGTTGGGCTTCATTGCCGGGATGGAGTTGGCTAGGAGTTGATGGACGTCTGAAACCATTGTCGCCTAGAATGGGGCTTGGCGCAAGGGGTTGGTGAGGGGTGTGGGAGATGGCGGTTTCTCGGGAAAACGAACCTTTCTTCTACTAGTTAAATCAAGGGGTTGGTGAGGGGGTTGACTCTGCTGTGAGAGGGGGGATTCTGGGGAAAACGAACCTTTCTTCTACTAGGTAAATCAAGGGGCTTAGCGCGGGGGTTTCGACACCCGATTGAGGGGAGTACATGAGAATGCTTGCATTCTCATGGTTGAACCGATTGAGTGGTGTTGACGAGCGAAGCGAGGAGCACCGTCGTTCGCTTTGCTCACTGGCTCAACAGCCCGCATTTCTCTTGGGCTTGGACGAGATTCTGCGAGTCCGCTTTGCTTCCCGCAGAATGACGGGAGGGTGACTCGCCACCTGGAATCGCGCAGGAATCGCCGTTGTGCTTCGAAACTGCGCGTTCAGTGCCCGATCCACGCGGAGTCCGCCGCAGAAATCGCCGTTGTGCTTCCAAAATGCGGGGGAGTGGTGGGCTAGGGCGGAGGTTTCGACACCCGATTGAGGGGAGTACCTGAGAATGCTTGCATTCTCATGGTTGAACCGATTGAGTGGTGTTGACGAGCGAAGCGAGGAGCACCGTCGGTCACTTCGTGACCTGGCTCAACCGCCAGCATTTCTCCAGGACTTGGACGAGATTCTGCGAGTCCGCCTCGCTCCCCGACCCACAGCGGAATGACGCGTGGGAGAGGGTGTTCGGCATTCGCTCACTCGGTGCGCTTGGGCCCAACATTCGCAGGGTTCGCCTGATTGACCCTTTGCGCCTGAGGGCTGTCACTGAGGAATCCGATGGTTTCACCCGCTCCATCGTCGCGGGATGTCATCTTGCTTGACACCGCGTGTTTGCCGACGGCGAAAACTGCGGATATGGGCGATGCATCAGCGCCGCGTTCCGTGTAAGTATCCCCGCAAGCCACGCCGAGCGGGTAGTGTTCGGCGTGTGACTGAGACAAATACATCAACGATCCAGTACCAGATTGCCCGCCCCGAACACACGGTGGACGGCTTTACTCGGCAGTACCTCCGCGCCCTGACCTACGTACGGGGAACAACCCTGGAGCGCGCCTCCACGAACGATAAATACTTTGCACTGGCTGACACCGTGCGCGCCTACCTGATGTCACGGTGGAACAACACCATGACACACCAAACCCACAACCAGGCTTCCGGCGTGGCGTACCTGTCCGCCGAGTTCCTCATGGGACGCCAACTGGACAACGGCCTGCTCGCCACGGATCTGGCCGAGATTGCTGACGAAGCCCTGAAAAACTTGGGCCTGTCCCTGGCCGAACTTCGCGATCACGAGGTAGAGCCCGGCCTCGGTAACGGTGGCCTCGGCCGCCTGGCCGCCTGCTTCATTGACTCGCTGGCCACCATGAACATCCCCGCCATCGGCTATGGCATCCGCTACGAATACGGCATTTTCCGTCAGACCTTTGTGGATGGCCGTCAGGTGGAGGAGCCGGACAACTGGCTGGACCTCGGCAACCCGTGGGGCGTGTGCCGTCCCGAGCAGGAACTGCCCGTGTCCTATGGCGGCAGCACCGAGATGTATACCGACGAGAACGGCAACCAGCGTTCGCGGTGGAACCCGGAATGGTCCGTGCTGGCCGTGCCCTACAACTACATGGTTCCCGGCTACAAGAACGGCCGCGTCAACACGCTGCGTCTGTGGAGCGCCCGCGCCTCCCACGCCTTTGACCTGAAAATCTTCAACTACGGTGACTATGCGGACGCCGTGAGGGCCCAAACCTTCGCCGAGAACATCACCAAAGTGCTCTACCCGGAGGACTCCACGCCCCAGGGTAAGGAACTGCGCCTCCAGCAGCAGTACTTCTTTGTCTCGGCCTCCATCCGTGACTTCATGTATCGCGTGTGCGGTGACAACTTTGATTTCCGCAAGCTCCCCGAGCGCATCACGTTCCAACTCAATGACACGCACCCCGTCATCGCCATCCCGGAACTCATGCGGGTTCTCATGGACGACGAAGGCTTTACGTGGGAAGACGCCTGGGACATCACCCAGAAGTGTACGGCGTACACGTGCCACACCCTCCTTCCCGAGGCCTTGGAAATCTGGCCTGTGGAACTCATGCAGCGCCTGTTGCCGCGCCACATGGAAATCATCTACCGGATCAACGATGAGTTCCTGGCCAAGATTCGCAGCACCACCAGCAACGAGATGATGGTCCGGAACATGTCCATCATTGCTGAGCACCCCTCGCGCGGGGTTCGGATGGCCTACCTGGCCGCCGTGGCCTGTAAGAAGATCAACGGTGTGGCCGAGTTGCACTCCCAACTCCTGCGGGACAAGGTGCTCTCTGACTTTGCCAAGATTTACCCGGAGAAGTTCACCAACGTGACCAACGGTGTGACGCCGCGTCGCTTTGTGCGGATCTCCAACCCCAACTTGTCCGGTCTGATTACTGAGGCTATTGGTGACAAGTGGATCACGGATCTGTCCGAACTGTCCAAGTTGGAACCGTTGGCCGATGACTCCGAGTTCTTGAAGAAATTCCGTGAGGTCAAGCAGGCCAACAAGGAACGCTTGGTTCCCTTCCTGGAGAAGCGCAACGGGATCACCATTGACCCCAACACCATGATTGATTGCATGATCAAGCGCCTCCACGAGTACAAGCGCCAAACGCTGAAGTTGCTGCACATTGTGTCCCTGTATGAGCGGCTGTCCACCGGGAAGTTGGATCCCAGTGCCGTAGTTCCGCGCACCGTAGTGTTCGGCGCCAAGGCAGCCCCTGGCTACTACCTTGCCAAGGAAATCATTGCGCTCATCAACCACGTGAGTGAAGCCGTGGACAAGCACCCCGTGGTGTCCAAGGTTCTCCACGTGGCGTTCCCGGCTAACTACAACGTATCCGTGGCTGAGACCCTCATTCCTGCGGCGGACCTGTCCGAGCAGATTTCCCTGGCGGGCCTGGAAGCCTCCGGGACCGGAAACATGAAGTTTGCCCTGAACGGCGCTCTGACCATCGGTACGGATGATGGCGCCAACGTGGAGATTCGCCAACTGGTAGGCGATGAGAACTTCTTCCTCTTTGGCATGAGCGAACCCGAGGCGTCCGCGCTGAAGGACCGGGGATACAGCCCCAGCGCGTACTACGCCCAGAACGAGACGCTGCGCAACGCCATTGATCTCATTGCCTCCGGGGAGTTCTCCGGCGGAGACAAGTCCATGTGGGAGCCGATTGTGTCCAACCTCCTGCACGAGGACCGCTTCATGGCACTCGCGGACTTCCAGAGTTACATTGACACCCAGGAGCGGGTGGAAGCGTACTACCGCGATCAGGATGCGTGGAGCCGTTCAGCCCTGTTGAACGTGGCCCGGACCGGGTTCTTCTCCTCGGACCGTTCCATGCAGGATTACATTGACCGCATCTGGCACACGGCCCCCATTCCCATCCCGGCTAACGCTGAGTAAACCCGAGTGAACCGTGCCTGAGGATCCCGTTGCGGGCGTGATGACACTACTGGATCGCTTCTGGAAGCGACCCCAGGGCCGCCCCAAGAAGCCGTCACGGAGGCGCGCGCCTGTGGTGCGCGTGGTGACGGACTCCACGGCGTGCCTTCCCGAGCCCAACGTCACCGTGGGCATCTGGGAGGTTCCCCTGGTGGTTCCGCTTTATGTGGTCACCCCTGACGGTGTGCTGCGCGAGGGAGTGGACATCACCGCTGACGAGGTAGCCGAACGGCTTCGTGCCGGGCAGAAGTTGTCCACCTCCCAACCCGCGCCGGAGGATTTCCTCACCACGGGACGGGCGTTGGACATGGCGGGGGCGAAGAACATTGTGTCCGTCCATCTGTCCAGCCACTTGTCCGGCACAAGCGGCGCTGCCGAGTTGGCCTTCCAGAAGTCTGCGGTGGACGCCACCGTGGTGGACTCCGGGACCGTCAGCATGGCTTTGGGGTTTGCCGCGCAGGCCGCCGCTGCGTCTGCTGCGGAGGGTTTGGGCGCTGCGGATGTGGCGCGGCGTGCTGCGTGGGTAGCCCGTAACAGCCACGTGTGGTTCTTGGTGGATTCTTTGGAATGGTTACGACGAGGGGGCCGCATCACTGCTGGTGCTGCCGCCTTGGGGACGGCGCTAGGCGTGAGGCCCATCCTGACCATTGTGGACGGCGTGGTGAAGCCGTATGCGCGGGTCAGGACCAAGGTTGCCGCGCAGCGGCGCTTGATGGAGTTGGCGCTCGCGCAGATTTCCGCGTGCGCCGAGCCCGTGGTGGCGGTTCATCACCTGGGTGCTGCCGAACGTGCCGAGGCCATTGCCACGGTGGTGGAGCAGGAATCCGGGGTGAAACCCGTGGTCACAGCGTTGTCTGCGGTGCTGGGCGTGCATTGTGGCCCTGGCACGGTGGCGATTGTGGTGGCGGACTTGGCTGAAGAACCCGAGGACGCGGAACCGGGGGACACGGAGCCTGAGGGCGCGGACGCTGTGGACGCGGACGCTGTGGAGGAGATGCCTGGGGCTAGGGCTCGTGTTGTTACGGGGGATGTGGCTGGACTTGGTGCTGAGGCCGCAGCCGGTGTTGGGGTCTTGAAGGGGCCTGACAAGGTGGCCGGGAAGCGTACTGGGACGCGCGCTAAGGCTTCGATTCCTGACAAGACTCCCAGGTCATCTCCTATGAGTACCGAAGTCAGGAATTCACCTCCCACCGCATGACCTGGCCGCCACTACGGTGGCGCCATGACCAGTTTTGATGAATCGCGTGCCCGGTTGCGGCAAGCGCATGCGCGCACTAGCCCCGAGGTCGAGGCTCCTGCATTGGTGGGTCCCACTGCGGCAGGCCGTGCCGCTCAGGAGGGTTCTGCCCAAGCGGGTTCTGCTCAGGTGGCTTCTGCTCAGGAGTCTGCGGCTGAAGAGATTGCCACTGGCGTGATGACTCGACGAGCCTTGCGGCAGGAAGCCCGGCGGGCGCGTGACTTCTACTCGGCGAGCCAGGGGATCCTTCCCGGTTTGGAGGAGGATGCCGTTGGCACGGGCTTGGGCTTGGGCGCGGGTTGCCTGGAGGATGCCACGGTCCTTGCGAATGACACAGTCCTTGCGAATAATGCCGAGTCCTGGGACGGGATGTACGGTGCGGCCACTATCGGTCCAACGAAGCCCGAGCGGCCCGGCTGGCGTGTGGCCCTTCGGCCTAAAACGGCGCTGACCGCCGGAGTTGCCGTCCTCCTCCTGGGGGTGGGCGTGGCCTTGACGTCGGGATTTCGCAGTCCGGAGGACGCCGGGAGCGCTCTTGGTGCGCTCACGCCCGTGGTGCAGGAGACGTCCAGCGTTGCGCCAGAAGTGGAGGAACCAGATTCGTCGGGCGAAGAACATCACGCTGGCGGGGCTGACACGGGTGACGGCATTGTGGCGCACGTGGTGGGTCACGTCCACACACCGGGCATTGTGCTGCTGGACTCCGGTGCCCGTGTGGCCGATGCCGTGGAAGGTGCTGGTGGAGTCACGGATCAGGCCGATGTGAGCGCCGTCAACTTGGCTCGATACGTGGTGGACGGTGAGCAGATCAGGGTTCCAGCGCCGGGGGAGGAGGTGGAGCCGCCACCAGCGCACGTAAGTTCAGCATCCGCAGACTCGTCTGGGAATGCGGGCGATGGCCCTTCCCTGGTGAACGTCAACACGGCAGACGCTGCGGCGTTGCAGGTGTTGCCCGGAATCGGCCCGGCAATGTCGGATCGCATCGTGCAGTACCGTGAGAAGCACGGCGGATTTACGTCAGTAGAGGAACTGCGGCAGGTGTCTGGAATTGGGCAGGCGCGCCTGGAATCGCTGCGTGATCTGGTGACCACGGGATGACTAAGGTCCCCACGGATGTACGCCTCGTACCAGCCGCACTAGCCGTGTGGATCACCGCCTGGGTACTCACCGGGTCTGCCTCAGACGCGGCCATCCACGTCATGGCGGCGTGCGGACTTCTACTCCTGGTGGGCCTGGCCTGGGTTGTCATGATCCTCACCTTTCCCAAGCCTCGCAGGAACCATCGCCACGGACGGTTCCTGGCTCATGCTCTGGTTGTTCTGGCCTGCGTCCTTGCTGTCAGCGTGACGGTTCAGGTCCAGCGTCACGGCAGTTCGGGCTTGCGTCATCTGACCGAAACCGGAGCGCAGGTGACGTTAACCGGGCGGGCGGGGTCAGACCCCCAGAGCGCCAGGTTTGGCAACGGAGTCCGGTGGAGCCTTGCCGCCGAATCACTGTGTATGGATGCGACGAGTTCTGACGCGGCCAGATGTTCATCAACCTTGGGATCCGTGTCAGTGACCAGCCGAGGAAGCGGGCCACTGTACGGTGCCCGCGTTACGGTCACGGGATTTCTCCAACCTCCCACCTGGAACGATGGCAGCGTAGCCCGGCTGGTGACGGACGGGATAATGGTGCTAGAACCTCCCCATCGTCTGATTGCCGGAACCACCGCCATGCGGGACTCACTGGCCACGGCAACCGTGGGGATGTCCGGCCAAGCACGCGGCCTGGTTCCCGGTATTGCCGTGGGTGATGATTCGCGGTTGCCAGCCGACCTCAGCGTTGCGTTCCGGACCACAGGGTTGACGCACCTCACAGCGGTGTCCGGTGGACACTTTGCTGTAGTGATGACGCTCCTGACCCTGGTGGCCGGGGCCTTACGGGCGCCTCCGTGGGCACGTGCGGTGGGGATTGGAGTAGCGGCCTGTGCCTTTGTTCTCCTCGTTCGCCCCGAACCGTCAGTGCTCCGTGCTGCCGCCATGAGTGGCGTGACACTGATAGCGGTGGTGCTCCGGCGCCGCGCGGCGGCTATTCCGGCGCTCGCAGTCACGGTGATAGTGCTTCTGATTCACGCCCCTGGGATGGCGCGAAGCTTCGCGTTTGCGCTGTCCAGCGCGGCAACAGCGGGGTTAGTTCTCCTGACGCCACCTCTGGTGGCTCGGCTCGCGCCGTGGATCGGAAAGCCGCTGGGCTTTGCCGTGGCGGTCCCAATCTCCGCCCAGATGGCCTGCGGACCCATCCTGGTGCTGTTCTCGCCCCAGGTGGCTACCACGTCCGTTCTGGCCAACCTCCTGGCAGCCCCTGCGGTAGCGCCCGCCACGCTTTTAGGACTCGCGGCCGCGGTGGTGTCCCCGTGGTGGATGGCTGGTGGCACCTTTCTGGCGTGGCTGGCCAGTGGTGCTACGTGGTGGATTGCCACCGTGGCATCACGGTGCGCGGCACTCCCCGGATCAGCACTTCCTTGGCCCAGTGGGCCAGGGGGTGCTGCGGCACTTGCCGGGCTGACCGCTGTTGTCATTACGCTGATGCTGCGTTGTTCACCACGCGACGGCTGGTCCCTGACCACCAGGGAAGCCGTGGCAGCGTGGATCACAGCCCCCAAGGTGTACGTCTCCTTTGCACGGCGACGCTGGCAGATGGGGATTGCTTCATCTAGGGACCACAGAATTGCTGTCGTGGTGTTCGCTACCTGCGCCGCTGTGCTGGTCAGTGCTGGAGGTGTGGGCGCACGGGCGGTGTCTTCGGCACGCGCACCCAACCTGAGGTGGCAGGTTGCCTTCTGTGATGTGGGTCAGGGTGATGCCTGGGCGGTGCGCACCGGCGTGAACTCAGCCATCCTGGTGGATGCCGGACCTCCTGAGGGCAATATCCGCGGGTGTCTCACGGATCTCAAGATCACCCATCTTGATTTGTTGGTGCTTACGCATTTTCACGCCGATCACGTAGGTGGGGTGGGTGAGTTGCTGAGGGCAGTATCTGTGGACCGCGCGGTGGTATCAGCCGTTCGAGACCCCGTCAGCCAGTCCGAAGCCACGTTGGGTCTCCTGAGCGGCCACAACGTTCCAGTGGGCACGATTCCCCATGGAAAGGTCGATTCAGTACACCGTGGCCCTGCCCAGGAAGGCATTGAGGGAGGCTCAGCGCATGCTGAGGGATGGTCCGCTGAATGGACCATTGTGGCGTCATCGTTGAGTTTCCCGGAAACCGCCACCACCACTGAAGCCTGGAACGGTGGCGATTCCGGCAATGCCAATGATGCCAGCCTGACGGTCCACGTCACGTCCACCTCACCCTACGGAACCATCAGCGTCACGGGTCTGGGTGATTTGGAGGAGGCAGGGCAGGCGGCGTTGGTTCGTACATTGCGCTCGCGGGAATCTCGCCAGGCCACCGGGAAACCCCTGCAGCCCACCGAGAACCCGCCACACGGCCCACGCAATACTCCACAGAGCCACGTGGTGTCACGGGCAAGCGGCTGGAGGTCTGACATTGTCAAGGTGGCTCATCACGGTTCTGCGAAGCAGTCGTCGGACCTTGCCGCACTGCTGAGCCCCATCGTCGCAGTATTTTCCGTGGGGGCATCGAACACCTTTGGACATCCCACGGATGCTGCGTTGACGCTCTATCACGGCACAGGAGCGCACAACCTCCGCACGGATGAATGTGGCACGCTGACCTTCCTGGCGTCGGAGGGCGAAGGAATGCTCACCAATTGCGGTCCCGACGATGCCGCTCCGCCGTGATAGCCCACCGCTCTGATAGCCAACCGCTCTGATAGCTCACCGCTCTGATAGCTCACCGCACTGGCGGCCATACCGTCCGGAGGCTCTGACATGACCGAGCCTTGATCAGCCCACTGAACGTGTTACCGCGTGGCCTCGTAGGCAGTCATCTCATCAATGCGCCGCTGGTGCCTGTCTGCCCCGCCGAACGGCGTGGCGATGAACGCGTCCACAATGGCGGTGGCCTCCTGGATGGTGTGCATCCGGGCCCCCACGGAGACAATGTGGGCATCGTTGTGCTCGCGGCCCAGGTGGGCGGTCCCAATGGACCAGGCGAGGATGGCACGAATCCCGGTTACGCGGTTGGCCGCCAACTGTTCGCCGTTGCCGGACCCGCCAATGACCACTCCCAGGGAACCCTTGTCATCGCGCACGCCTTCGGCGCAGGCGATACAAAACGCGGGGTAGTCATCCTGATCGTCGTACTCCAGCGCCCCGTGATCAATGACCTCGTGGCCAGCCTCCGTGAGGTGTGCCTTGAGGTGCTCCTTGAGGGCAAAGCCTGCATGGTCAGTACCGATGTGAATACGCATACCTGATAGGTTACACCCATGCAGCAAACTCGTTCCGGAATCAATGTGCCCGGCCTTGACACAACCATCCGTCCCCAAGATGATCTCTACCTGCACGTGAACAACACGTGGATTTCCCACCATGAGATCCCCGCTGATCGTTCCATGGACGGAGCTTTCACCACGCTGAGGGACCTGTCCGAGGAACGTGTCAGGGACATCATCCAGGACCTGTCCGCAACGGACAATGAACCGGGCTCCACTAACGCCAAAGTGGGGGACCTGTATACCTCGTTCATGGACACCGAGCGCATTGAGGCACTCGGAATCACGCCCATTGCCCAGAACAGCGAGGCCATCAACGCAGCCACCTCGCCTGAAGAGTTTGCTCGTGTCATCGGATCACTCCAGCGCACCGTGATGGGCGGGGCCGTGAGTTTCTACGTGGACAATGACGCCAAGGACCCAGAAGTGTACAAGGTTCAGATGCTCCAGGGCGGGCTTGGGCTTCCGGACGAGGCGTATTACCGCGAGGAGCAGCATGCTGAGATTCGCGCTGCGTACCTCCCGCACATTGCCAGAATGCTGACGCTGGCTGGGGCAGTCACGTCCGCTGAGGAAGCCTCCGCAGCAGCTGATAGCGTGATGGCACTGGAAACCAAGATTGCGTCCCACCACTGGGACGTGGTTGCCGAGCGTGACGCCGTGAAGGCGTACAACCCCATGACTCTGGGCGAACTGGTGGATCTGGCCCCCGGCTACCCGTGGAAGGAGTGGATTGCCGGCCTCGGATCCTCGGAAGCCACCTTTGACGCGTTGGTCATCCACCAGCCATCGTTCTTCACCGGTCTGGGCGAACTTTGGCAATCCGAACCGCTGACCGATTGGAAGTTGTGGGCGCAGTACCGGCTCATCTCATCGTCAGCCGCGTTCCTCACCGACGAGTTGGTGGAGGCGAGTTTCGATTTCTATGGCCGCACCCTGTCCGGGGCTCAGGAGGTCAAGGACCGCTGGAAGCGCGGCGTGGCCTTGGTGGAAGGGTGCCTTGGCGAGGCCGTGGGTCAGGAGTATGTGGCACGTCACTTCCCGGCAACGCACAAAGCGCGCATGGATGAACTGGTGGCCAACCTGGTAGAGGCGTACCGCGAGTCCATTACGGCATTGGAGTGGATGGGCGAGGAGACCAAGGTCCGAGCCATCGCCAAGTTGGAGAAGTTCACCCCCAAGATTGGCTACCCCGTGAAATGGCGTGACTACAGTGCCTTGGAGATCACACCGGATGATTTGTACGGCAACGTGGTGCGGTCCAATATTGCGGACAACGCTAAGGAGTTGGACAAGGTTGGCAAGCCGATTGATCGTGACGAGTGGTTCATGTTCCCGCAGACGGTCAACGCGTACTACAACCCGGGTATGAACGAGATTGTGTTCCCTGCCGCCATCCTGCAGCCCCCGTTCTTTGACGCTGAGGCCGATGATGCGGTGAACTATGGCGGCATTGGCGGCGTGATTGGTCACGAGATTGGACACGGGTTCGACGATCAAGGTGCCAAGTATGACGGCGATGGACGCCTGGAGGATTGGTGGACCGCGGAAGATCTCACAGCCTTTGAGGAGCGCACTCGCGCGCTGATTGATCAGTATGACGCCTTCATTCCCGCACAGTTTGGGGGTGACGGTCCGCACGTCAACGGTGCGCTGACCATCGGAGAAAACATTGGAGACCTCGGTGGCCTTGCCATCACGCTCAAGGCATACCGCATTGCGCTGGAGAAGTTGGGGCTGGATGGCTTTGCCGAAGCACCCGTGATGGACGGATTCACCGGACTCCAGCGGGTGTTCCTGAACTGGGCCAAGGTGTGGGAATCCAAGGGCCGTGACGAGGAACTGAAGCGCCGGATCGCCTCAGACCCACACTCGCCCAACGAGTTCCGCTGCAACGGTGTGGTCCCCAACGTTCCCGAGTTCTACGAGGCCTTCAACGTTCAGGATGGCGACGCCCTGTACTACCCACCCCAGAACCGCGTCCACATCTGGTAACCGCACTCGCTGCCCAGCATGGCGGTGACGGACGTCACGCCGACCAATTGAACACGATTGGTCCGACTAATCGAACGTCAGAGATCCGACTAATCGAATATCACCCTTGCGACTATTTGTTAGGCACGATAGGGTTTCCGCATGGGGACAACGTATGTAGAGCGCCGCGCATGGGAGCAAGTTATCGAGGCGCTGGGTGACACACGCGTGGTGTTGGTTAACGGTGCACGTCAAGCTGGAAAGAGCACGTTGGTGCGGCGGATAGGGCAACACACTGGTGCCCGTTGGTATTCCCTTGACGACGCTGTGACGCGGCGCGCTGCGGCATCGGATCCGCACTCGTTTGTGCGCCTTGACAGCCTCATGATTATTGACGAGGTACAGCGCGATCCTGAACTGCTTTTATCAATGAAGTCACTCGTTGATGAGCACCCCACACCAGGCCGGTTTCTTCTCACCGGATCCGCACGGCTCTTGGGATTACGGAGTCTCCCAGATACTTTGGTAGGCAGGATGGAGATAATCGAACTTTGGCCATTATCACAAGGTGAGATCGACGGGGTTCGCGAGAATTTTGTGGACGATGTTTTCAACCAAGGACCGGACATTTTTCATGAGTCTCCTCTGACTCGAGATGACTACATTGCGCGCGTCATCAGGGGTGGTTTCCCCGATGCCATCCACCGTGAACATCGCCGAAGGACTGCCTACCTTACCAATTACGTTTCTGATCTGATCAATCGAGACGTCACCCAACTGTCAGCGATTGAACGAGGGCCGCAGTTGAGAGCCCTGGTACAGGCGGTGGCTGCTCGGTCCAGCCAGCCGCTTTCTGTATCACGCGTGGCATCAGATGTGGGGCTCACCTCTGTGACAACAGAGCGCTACCTCTCGTTACTTGAGGAGGTATTCCTCATGAAACGCATTCCAGCATGGACGCGCAGAATCAGTGGTCGATCTGTTGGCCAGGCCAAGGTAGCGATGGTGGACTCTGGCATTGCTTCCGCATTGCTCAGGCAGACCGCGTCACGCTTGCGTCAACCGGGAGGTCCACTCGGTGGGTTACTTGAGGGATTTGTCGCCATGGAGATTGCACGGCAAATCCCCTGGTCAACGGATAGGCCCGGCCTGTCGCATTACCGCACAAAAGACGGGGTAGAGGTTGACTTGGTTCTAGAAGACGGCATGGGCCGAGTAGTTGCCTTGGAGGTCAAGGCATCATCCACCGCACACGATCGTGACTTTGCCGGCCTGAGGCACCTCGAGCAACGTTTAGGCAATGACCTGGTGGCGGGACTCCTTCTCTACACAGGACACCACACGCTACCCTTCGGACCAAAGTTTCGGGCAGTGCCTATCAGCACATTGTGGACGTGACAAGAAGGTAGGCGGGGTGCAGAGGCCACGTGCCGCGGTACTTGGCCGCCCAGCCTAGATCACGTACTCGATCTGGCTGGCGTCCACGTTAGCGGGGCGATCAGCAACGCACTGCTTGGGTTTGCGGTTCTGGGCAGGCACACCCACCGCAACGTAGCAGGCGGGAACGTCATGGGTGACCACGGCGTTGGCGCCCACCTGAACGTCGTCTCCCAAGGTGATGGGACCAAGTACTTTGGCACCGGCCCCAATCATCACCCGGTTGCCTAACGTGGGGTGCCGTTTACCGCGATACATGGAGGTGCCACCCAGGGTGGACGTGTGGAACAGGATGCAGTCATCGCCCACAATGGCCGTTTGCCCAATAACCACACCCATGCCGTGATCAATGAAGAGCCTGCGCCCAATCTGCGCCCCGGGGTGAATCTCAATTCCCGTCATGAACCGCACAAACTGGGAGATCAACCGTGCTGGAATCCGCAGCAGTGGAACGTGCCACATCCGGTGCGCCAACCGATGCACCCACAGGGCGTGGACGCCGGGGTACGCCAAGGCCACCTCAAGCCGTGACCGTGCGGCAGGATCATGCGCGTGTGCCGCATCCAGATCCTCCACCAGGAGCGCCAGCAACCTGCCAGCGGCAGAGTCATGCCCGGGAATGGGAGGGTCCTCATGAAGGATCTCCGGTTCGTTCCCTCCGTCACCCACGGTCTTAGCGCGAATGGCCTTCAGGGCCTCGGCAGAATCGGTGGCTGTAATCGGCATGACAGGACTCTGCCGTTACTACATGAGATCGGCGTAGAGCACCGTGGACAGGTACCGCTCGCCAAAGTCTGGGATCACGGCAACAATCAGTTTCCCTGCCATCTCTGGACGCTGCGCTACCTCCACGGCGGCAGCCAACGCCGCCCCGCCGGAGATGCCCACCAGCAAACCTTCTTCCGTGGCAGCGCGCCTGGCAAACTCCACGGCGGTGTCATCGGCAATGTCCACTACCTCGTCATACACGGACGTGTCCAGGACCTCAGGTACAAAGTTAGCGCCGAGCCCCTGGATCTTGTGCGGGCCTGCCTGGCCGCCATTGAGGAGCGGTGAGGCTGCCGGTTCCACAGCAACAATACGCACCTCTGGCTTGCGTTCCTTGAGAACCTGGCCTACACCGGTGATGGTTCCGCCCGTTCCGATGCCAGCCACAAACACGTCCACGGCACCATCAGTGTCCGCCCACACTTCCTCAGCGGTGGTGGCGCGGTGAATCTCGGGGTTGGCCGGGTTGGCAAACTGCCGAGCCAGGATGGCGCCCGGACGTTCGGCAACAATGCGTTCCGCTGCGGCCACGGCGCCCTTCATCCCCTCGGCACCGGGAGTCAATACCAGTTCGGCTCCATAGGCACGCAGGAGTGCCCGGCGTTCCTTGCTCATGGACTCGGGCATGGTGAGTACCACGTTGTAACCGCGGGCTGCGCCTACCCAGGCCAACGCGATTCCCGTGTTTCCGCTGGTCCCTTCCACAATGGTCCCACCGGGCTTCAACTCACCCGAGGCCTCCGCAGCGTTAATAATGGCCACGCCAATACGGTCCTTGACCGAGTTGGCCGGGTTGTAGAACTCTAACTTGGCGGCAATCGTCGCAGTGGAATCACCGGCAAGGCGGTTGATGCGGACCAGGGGCGTGCCACCGATGAGTTCCGTGGCGTCATTCATAATGAACATGAGTGCAGACTACCGCCTCAGCCTGCACAGATGGCGGTATTCCACCACGATAGTCCTATGACCGCCAACGCTTCGTCGCAGGATTCAGCCATCTCAACGGCCCCAACCGCCGAGCCAACAATCCAAACTGCCACCACGGCCATTGCCGGACGGCCAGATCAATCCACCTTCCGGCGCGTGGCGTCCCTGCTGGCACCGTACAAGTTCTCGCTGCTCCTGGTGGGAATCATTGTGATCATCAGCGCCGGATTGACCTCGGTGGCGCCCTTCCTGACCCGAGGCGTTTTTGACCACGCACTCTTCCCCACGGACGCGGCTGGTCACATTGGACCACCCAATATGCATCTACTGTTCTGGCTCATTGCCGGAATGGTGGCTATTCCCCTGATCAGTGCCGCGCTTGGTGTGGGCCAAACGTATCTGACCACCAAGGTGGGGAACAGTGCCATGGCGGACCTCCGCGTTGCCCTGTTCACGCACCTGGAGAAGATGGAGTTGGCCTTCTTCACTTCCACGCGCACGGGAGACATCCAATCTCGCCTCGCCAATGACGTGGGTGGTGTCAAGAACATCCTGACGGATACCGCCACCACCATCTTGTCCAACGTGGTCACGGTGATTGCCGCGTTTGTGTCCATGGTGGTGCTCAGTTGGCAACTGACCATCATCACGCTGGTGCTCATGCCGGTATTCATGGTGATCCAGACCCGCGTGGGGAAGCGCCGTAAAGCACTGCAGCGCCGCACGCAAGAATCGCTCTCCGAGATGACTGCCATCACCGAGGAATCCCTGGGGGTCTCCGGTGTGCTGTTGGCCAAGGTGTTCAACCGCGCCGATGCCGAGGTGTCACGGTATCGCCGCGAAAACAAGCGGCAAACCCGCCTGCAACTCAAGAACGCCATGACGGGGAAAACCTTCTTTGCCATCGTATCCACCTTCTTTGGCCTCACCCCGGCCATCGTGTATTTGGTGGCGGGCTTCCTCATCAACGGCGGCACGGTCATTGGCGGCGCCACCCTGACCGCAGGCACCATCGTGGCGTTCACCACCCTGCAATCCCGCTTGCAGCAGCCGCTGGTGCAGTTGATGCGTGTCACGCTGGATGTCCAAACATCCTTTGCCCTCTTTGGCCGCCTGTTCGATTATCTGGACATGAAGCCGGCCATTGAAGACAAGCCGGATGCCGTACCCCTCACGCGCGACGATATTCATGGCGACGTGGAGCTTCGGGACGTGTGGTTCCGCTATCCCAGCACGCGTGAAGAATCAGCCGCTGGCGGTAAGGTTGCTGCTGCAGATGGCACCGGTTCCGGCCGGTCCGGTTCGGGGCGGTCAGGACGGCGCTACAAGGCGCTCGAGGTGCCCACCTCCGCTGTGCTGACGGATGCTGCGGGAGGCAACGTGCTACCGCCGGGCGCGCTCCTGGAGTTGGCCGCCGCGGTGCCCGTGGATGATGGTCCTGGGCCACTTCCGGAGGCTCGCAAGTACATTGACGTGGACGTGACGGACTTGTCACAAATCGGCGAGGATTTGGACGGTGACGGGAAGATTTCCGACGACGAAAAGTGGGCGCTCGCCGATGTGTCATTGAAGGTCAAGGCGGGTCAACTTGCCGCACTCGTCGGGCCATCAGGATCAGGGAAGACGACCCTCACCTACATGATTCCGCGGCTGTATGAGGTCACGCGCGGTTCTGTGTTGATTGATGGACATGACGTGAAGGATGTGACCATGGCGTCCCTGGCGGACACCGTGGGCATGGTGACGCAGGAAGCGTATTTATTCCACGGAACCATCACAGAGAACCTGCGGTATGCCCGGGCCGACGCCACGGATGAAGAGATTGTGGAAGCCTGCAAATCCGCGAATATCCATGACCGCATCATGAGTTTTGCTGAGGGTTATGAGACCATCACGGGCGAGCGAGGTTTCCGCCTGTCCGGTGGTGAGAAACAGCGCCTCTCCATTGCTCGCGTGCTGATCAAGGATCCAAAGATTCTCATTTTGGATGAAGCCACGTCCGCGCTGGACACCGCTACTGAGCGCCTTGTCCAGCAGGCGTTGGAGAACGCCATGGAGTCCCGCACCACCTTTGCCATTGCGCACCGATTGTCCACCATCATGAACGCCGATGTGATTTTCGGTGTGGCTGATGGTCGATTGATTGAGCAAGGCACGCACGACGAATTACTGGCCAAGGGCGGCCTCTATGCCAGGCTCTACGCCGAGCAGTTTGGTAACGGCACCGTGGAGACGCGGACCGCAGACGCTATCCACTTCACGGACGGCACCCGGTTGCCTTGTGTGGCTGTCCACCCACGGCCAGACATCAACGTGTAGCGCGATTTCTTGGTGGCTTGGTGGGTACGTGGGTACGTTGGGAAGCGTGGTCACCGGTCAACCAGTTACCAGTCAGCAGTGACGGGTGGAGAGTTCGGATCGTCAGTGACGGGATCGTGAACCACAAAGCCGAGATTTCTCGCCGCTCGCGCCATCTGGCGATCATGGGTGACGATAGTGACTTCCTCAGGACCGATGCGGAGCGCCGTAGCAACATGGATGGCATCGGCAGTACGCAGGAGATAGTGAATATTTCCCGTTTCTTCAACAATCTCGTTGGATATCCGAACCAAGATCAAGGACGATATGTACGGATCAACAGGGATTCTGCGATTATTGCGGTGATTGCGAAGTTCGTGATTCATCACCGTCCGAATGGCTTCGCCGTGAAGGAGTTTGGAGGAAACTAGGCGTTCTCGACGGGCGATTCGCGAGTCCAGCCATTCTTTGGCGGCGGGAGATTCGCCGAGGAGTGCTCGTAGAAAGACAGAGGTGTCGAGGTACCAACTCTTGTTAGTATTCACGGTCATTGCGGTCTCTTTCGAATTCCTCAATCATATGGCGAGCAGTAGCCCTGTCAATGTGGGCAACCGGCAGCGGAGCCGTGGAGCGGCGGGTAGCGGGTACGGCACCTCCCTCCCGCATCATGGCGTCAAGGCGGCTCTCCTGGGGGGCGATGGATCGCAATTCCAGCGTGGGCACTCCGCGCTCCGTGATGGTCACAGCCTCGTCCCGAGCGAGCCGCGTGGCACGCGAGGTGTACCTATTGAATTCCGTCAGTGTCATGGTGGCCATGCTCCTCATGGTACTACAGTGCTACTTTGTGGGACTGTGGCGGCGAGTGGGTTCTCGGCACTCAGGCCCGATACTGACACGTCGTCTCATTGGCCTGAAGACTCGTTCCCGATATCGGCTGAGGCGCCGACCGTAGGATTGCGTGGCGCAGGGTTCTGAAGGCGTCTTGCGACGCCAGGTGACCGGCGGGGAAGTTTTCATGAGTACGCGTCGCGTTGTAGACTCGTCACGCCTCACGCGGGCGTCTCACGACGCCATGTGATCGCCTCGGTAGTGCCCACCCTCGCAAGCGCGGTGTACACTACACTCGCCTCACGCGGGCGTCTCACGACGCCACTTGATCGCCTCGGTAGTGCCCACCCTCGCAAGCGCGGTGTACACTACACTCGCCTCACGCGGGCGTAGCTCAATGGTAGAGCCCCAGTCTTCCAAACTGATTACGCGGGTTCGATTCCCGTCGCCCGCTCTCTTTTCCCCAGGTCAGGGGCATAAACGCCCCGCCGCGAGTGTCCTTAGCTTGTATCAAATTCGTCCACAATTGGCAGCGTTTGGCTGTACCTTTGGCTACACCTGAGGCTACAGGTTCACTACGACGGATCACTGATCTTGCCCTCACCCGCCCGCTCTGCGACGACGACGCGCGGCGACGCGCGATGGTGCGTTGGGTGCCTGATCCGATATCGGAGCCCACTTTGGGATCACTCCCAGTGATGTACCAGTGATGCATGGTTCATCGGTGTTTGCTGCGGGAGTCGTGGCGCGGTGGGCCCCGCCGGTTTTTTCGGTGGCTTGGCTGAAGGGATCATTATGGATACTCGTCGTCGTTGTCGATTTGCCACGTTGGGTGCTGCTGTTGTGGCGGCTTTGGCTGTGACGTTGGGGGGTGGTACGGCTGCTGTAGCGAATCCGGCGTTGCCGGATGGGTCCCGGACGGCGAGTGTGCACATTTCTAAGCATGTGTCCCCGGCGGCGGATTTGCCGGCGAATGGGTTGCCGCAGACGGTGACCAATCCGGCGATTGATGGGGTGGAGTTCACGATCCGTCAGGTGGTTCTGGATAATGGTGCGCCGATTGATTTGACCACGCAGGTGGGGTGGGATCAGGCGCATGCGTTGAACTCCACGCCGGTGCGTGCGATCATCACTAACGCCATCACGCACGGCTCCTACTCCCGCGTGGGTACCACTGCTGGTGGGGGATTGCTCACCTTCGCTGACATGCCGCTTGGCTTGTTCGTCGTAGAGGAGACCGCTACACCGGCGGGTGTGGTGGCCGCTGATCCGTTCCTGGTGACGTTGCCGATGACGCATCCGATTGACCGTGACGTGTGGATGTATGACGTGTACGTCTACCCCAAGAACGCCCAGGTAGGCGTCAGTAAATCCGTGGTGGATGCTGACGTGTTCCATGCCGGTCAGAACATCACGTGGAATATTCTGGCCGATGTTCCCGTGAACGTGAACGCCACGTTGGATATGTTCCGCTTGGTGGATGTGCTGGATTCACGCTTGACGTTTGTGTCCGCTGACGTGACCTTGGACGGCAACGCCGTAGCACCAGAGTATTTCTCTGTGACCACCACTGGCCACGAGGTGCGTATTGACTTCACCGCCGCTGGGTTGACGGTCCTGGATGCTGCTGCCCCTGCACAGGTGGGCGTCGCCTTGGTCACTACGGTCAATGAGACCGTGACGGCCGCGCACATCACCAACACCGTGTCCCTGTACCCGAGCCTGCGCGCCTACACGGACAACAACCCCATCATCTCCACGGACCCTGAAACCCGCTTTGGTGGCGTGACCATCCACAAGATCGCTCAGACGGACACGGAAACCGGAATCATCACGTCAAACCTTCCGGGCGCGGTGTTCCAAGTATTCACCTCCGAGGCTGACGCCCTGGCCGGTACCGGGTATCTCACCATCAACGGCAACTCCACCTGGACCACCGGCGCTGACGGCCAGATCGCCATGGAAGGCTTACGCTATTCCGACTTCGCCAACGGCGCCCCACTGACCCCAGCACGCACCCTGTGGCTCGTGGAGACTCAAGCCCCCGCAGGCTTCGAACTACTCGCCGAACCGATCCCCTTCACCGTCACCGGACCCGCCACCGGACAGACGATTGAGGTCATCAACGTCCCCGCAAACGCCGGCTTCGAACTACCCATCACCGGTGGGCAAGGCCTCGCCATCTTCACTGTGCTCGGTCTGGTGATCATTGCCGGGGCTGGCATCTACGCCAAGAAGAACCGCACGGCGCTCGCGGATTGACATGCGTCGTCTCGTGATCTGGGTGCTGCTCATCACGCTGGGCGTGGCGTTGCCGGTGTTGCCGCATGCGTTGGATTGGTTCAACACGCGCGTCCACGCCGGCACCATGTCCGCCTCCAGTCAAGCCATCAGTCATCTTTCCGACGACGAAACTGCGGGCATCCTCGCGGCTGCCGAGCAGTACAACCGGGATTTGGTACACGCGATCACGGGCCGTAGCAGTGAGTTGTCCGAGGAATACCTGGACCAACTGAATGTGCCGGGCACGGACGTCATGGCTAAGGTGGCGGTCCCCTCGGTGGGGATCACTATCCCGATATTTCACGGCACGGCGGATGACACGTTGTATCGCGGTGCCGGGCACCAGTATGGGACATCGTTGCCGGTGGGCGGCACGAATACGCATGCCGTGATCACCGCCCACAGCGGCCTGGCTAGGCATCGCCTGTTCACGGATTTGCATGACGTGGTGAAAGGGGATCTGTTCAGCATCACCGCTGCTGGACGCGTCCTGTGGTATGAGGTGGACCAGATTCTTGTTGTTGAACCGGGTGACATTGAGGAACTGCGCGTTCAGGGTGGCAAGGACTTGGTGACGTTGTTCACCTGCACGCCCACGGGTGTGAACTCGCACCGGTTACTCGTGCGCGGGCATCGCACCGAAGCACCAGGCGACATGGACGGTTCATTCTTCACCCAGGTGGATGCTGGGTTCCCGTGGTGGGCCGCCGTAGTCACCTCCGCTGCCATGGCGTCCACGTTCACTGGCAAGCGGCTGTTCATTCCCGCGCGGCCTGCATCGGCGGGGGAGGCGGGTATTTCTGGTAGCGAGACGGGCGATGAGAGTGCCCTTGAAGCCTTGACTCCTCCCCATGTTTCTCACCTGCAACTCGATGATGAGGTTCGACGATGATGACCCGACCCCGTACCCACACGAGCCTTCCGGTGGTGTTGGCCGCGTTCCTCGTCGCGTTGCTTGCTACTGCTGTGTCCGTGGCTGCCACCACGGCTGCGACGATCACGCTGGCACCTGCGGCAAAGGCAGCGACCATTCCAGGGGTGGATGTGGTGACGTTGACGATCACCAGGACCACCACGGATCACACGCCGGTTCCGGGTGCCGTGTTCACGGCCCGGCAGGTACTCGCAGCTCCTAATGGTGTTTTGCTGAATCTTGACACGAATGCTGGCTGGCAGGCCGCGCAGGCACTCACGGTAGAGGACTTGACGGATTCTGGAGCGACTGGCGTGGATGGTGTGACGTGGGGTGAGGTGTTCACCGCTACCAGTGATGGTGATGGGATCGCTCAGTTCACGGTGCCTGTGGGGCTGTACTTGGTGGAGGAGACCCGCACGCCGGGTGGCGTGGATCCGGCGGCGGCGTTTGTGGTGACCCTCCCCATGACGAACCCCACGGGTGACGGGTGGATGACCCATGTGACGGTGTTCCCTAAGACGGAATCGGTTCCGGACGCGGGAACGGAGCCCGGCCGCACGCCGCCCGTGGAGCTGCCACCGGGGGACGTGCCACCGACCGATGATGACACTACGGGGACCGGCATTCTGCCTGGCCCGGGTGACACCCCTGGCCCTGGGGCTGCAACTGGCTCTGATACTCCCGCCGGGGGAGTAGGCCAACCGGCACCACCTCCGAGCACCACGGCGCCTTCCCCGCCTGGGTGGCTCGCCACCACCGGCGCCTCTATCTCCGCGCTCGCCATTCTGGCCGTTGCCCTGACCGCGCTAGGTACGGGCTTGCGCATCCGCACTCGGAACTGTCACAGACGCCGGACTCCTCGCAATCCTCGCCCTTGTTCTATTGATGCCCGCCACGTTCTAGCAGGTTCCTCATGATGTTCTCTCGCGCTCGTCACGCCAAGCCCACCCGCACTCCCTTTGTGATCACCGCTGCCCTCTCGGCGTTGGCGATGCTGGTGACGTTCCTCGTTGCTGGTGCCGCGGATGCGGCTGCAACACGCGATGATCCGTGGACTACGGCGCGGATTACTCTGGTCTCGGACGGCACCGGGCATGGCACGTCCGCTGCTACCTTTGTGAATACAGCTAACGGGTTTGCCATCGGTGATGACAGTCCTACCGATGGCATCGTGTCCTCGGGGGATACGGTGGCCTACGAGGTGAACCTTCAGTTTGCTGCGTCTGCGGCTCGCAACGTGGCGGTGACCATCAGCGTCCCGGAATACCTTGAGTGGCGTCCGCAAGGGGACTTGCTCTGTCAACGCGGGCATTTTGTGACGGCTACTCGTAGCGGTGACATGTGCAACTTCCGTGTCCCCGCGGGCGCTGTGGAATCCCTCACGGTGCCGTTGATTCTCACTGCTCGGGATACGGGTGGGCAGGTGCGGGACAGGCAGCAGGCGAGTATTGCTGTGGGGGTGGTGGGCCGTCCCGTTCATGCGGAAGCGCACGCCCGTGCCGTCACGGTGGTGTCGGCTCCGGCGGCGGATGTGGTGATGACTCAACCCCCACATTTCGCCCTGACAGCGGAGAACACTGTTGAGGCATCGTCGTCGATCGTGTGGCATGCCACGAACCATGCGTCTGGGCATTTCCTGGCTACGCCGGTGCCGCTGACGTGGCCGGGCTATTCGCCGACCAAGGGCGCGAGCATTGCCGGCCCGTGGACAGCGCGCCTCGACGTTTCTGGCTTCCCGGATACCACCACGTGGACGGTGCGAGGCTCCACGGTCCCGGTGCGTGACGGGGTGATTGATCTGGGAACCAACACCGGTGAAGTGCGGGTTGATTTCGCGTTGAACGGTCCGTGGCCGTATCAGGATGAGGGCACCACTATGGATTATCCGGTGCGGGTGATTGTTGACCCCGCATCGTTTTCGGTGGATGACGTGCTGCTGAACAACGGTACTGGGTGGCAACCGGGAGACACTGAACCGGCTACGTATTCCACGGTGAACGTGGCCGTGGGCTCCCACGCTGGCAGGCCGTGGGCGAATAATGACTTTGCCGTAGCGCGAGTGAACAGGCCATTTGTGCCGGACGGCGAGGTTTTTGTCAAGAACATTACTGGCCCATGGGATTCGTCTCGGACGCTGTGGGAAGAGGAGAACCGTAGGTTTTCCGCCGGTTCTGCTCAGTCAGCGCGGCAGTTTGTGGACCAGCGGAGCACGTCCGGCCAGGTAGCGCCAGGCACGGAACTCAACAATCGTTTGGTGGTGTTGACGCACCGGATCCCTACGCTGACTCAACTGGTACTGGGGGACACCTGGAACACTGCTGAGCAGCGCTTTGATCCAGGGCGTCCTGTCTCGGTGACGCACGCCGGGGTTCGCGTGGATTCGAGCAGGTATCGGACGCAGTGGCACACCGAGGCTCGCACCCCCACCCAGACGGCGAACCTCAATGATCCCGGCTGGCGGACCACTGCCCCCACGGCCGCAGCGCGTTCCATGCGGTTCATCTTCAACGAAGGCACCATCCCTGCCGGTTCACAGGTTGGGGCCGGGAACCTGGAAGTGGTGGTGCCCACCACAATCCGTGCCGATCTTCCCCTGGAGTTTGATGGCCGATCCATCGCCAACACCATGACCTTCTCGGCGCGAGCGGGGACTACGGTCACCACGGACACCTTCGGACGGTCCGCCATTGTTCGGCACCCGCGCATCCCCACGGCAGTGGTCACCAATCAGGTCACGCACATTGCCGGGAATCAACTCGCCACAGGCGATGCCCGGGTTGCCGCAGGGGGCGATGAGGTCACCTATCAGGTTCGCGCGTTGATCACTGGTATGCCTACAACGAACGCGCCCGTCAATCCCACCATCGTCGTCGATCTTGATAGATGTGCAACGAACTTCCGTAATACCTCCCACTGGAACGCCGTGGTGACGCGTGCCGCTGCCCCCGGAACGAGTGGACGCATCTGCGCAGACCCCACCAGCACCCCGGCACGGATCACCTTCAGCCCTCCCCGCCCCGTCAACGTAGCGTGGACCAACCGGGCACTCGGTAACGGCACCATTGACACCATCACGTACACCGTCAACGTTGCCACCATTGCTCCCAACAATGCCGTCCTGCAAAACTCGGCCATGTTGTCTGTGGCCCAAGCACCGCTGCCGGTATCTGCCACGGCTGAGGTCGCCACCACGTTCCGGGACGTCGGCGCCGCAGCCTTACGGGCCGAGTACCCACGCACGGAAATCAATCAGCCCCTCATCTGGACCGGTGACGTGCTCTCCTTCTCCGGCTCCGAGGGCGGGGGCTCCCTGGACACCGTCATCGTGTTACCGCGGCCAGGCGATGGGGTGCTCTTTGGTGGCGATTACGACGAAGATGGCTACACCGGTGCCCGTGCAAGCGCATTTTCCGGCACCTACACCGTGGCCGATGTGTCCTTCAACGCCGAACACACCTCCCCCCGTGCCGCGTTGTTTATCACCACCACGCCGAACCCCGGGTTGACTATTGCCGGGTCTACCTGGATACCCATGACTACAGCTTCCCCTGCCCAGGTTGCTGCCGCTACTGCTGTGCGTGTCCAGGTTCCCGGCGGGGCGGACGTATCCACTGCTCAGGTGACTATCACCCTGAATCCCGTAGGCAATGATCCTGGGGATGTGTACGTCATGTGGCAAGGGCGCTCGGTAACGTCCGGTGTTCCGGTTCCGCAACCGTTCCCTGCTGCTATTGATGTGGTTGCCAGTGAGATCCATGGCCGCGTGTGGTGGGATGACAACGCCAATGGGCGCATCGAGGACGCTGAAGTCGGCATTGCTGGGGTGCGCGTCACACTGCATCGAGACACTGCTGGCGGTCTGCATCTCATGGAAACGCGCACCGATGCTCACGGCGTCTATGCGTTTGAGCGTCTCACCCAAGGCACGTACGTCACCGTAGTGCATCGCGGAACGCAGATACCCACGTCAGTGACCACGCATTACGGAGACAATCGCACCGTGACCACCACGTACAGCCATCGCAACCGCCTCGGCGCTCACAGTACCGAGGCTTCCACGCCAATCCGGCTTGGCCTCGGAGCAAGCCAGCGCAACGTCAACTTTGGCTTCCACAACCCCGCACCAAAAATCGCGCTCGACAAGTCTGAGGCAACCACCATGTGTACCGACGGTATCTGTGAGGTGACCTGGGATGTCACCGTGACGAATACGGGCAACATGCCGCTGCATGACGTCGCACTCCATGACACCATGAGTGGAGATGTTTTCGGGACGTCAGTTGTGGGACTTGATCACGTCATTATGACAGAGGTGAGCGCTGGGCCCCAGCATTCCCTGGCGCTCGATGACACGGGCAACGTATGGGCATGGGGCACCGGAAGCTGGGGGCGACTCGGCAACGGAAGCGGCACCAGTTTGACTCCAGTTCAAACCGTGGCGTCCTGGGGTGACCGGCGCATCATTGCCATCAGTGCTGGAACGGCACATTCGCTGGCGCTTGCCGATGACGGATCCGTGTGGGCATGGGGAGAAGGCACGAATGGACGCATAGGCCATGGAAGCGCTGTTATCAGCGCCACCACTCCCGTACAAACCACGCCGTCCTGGGGTGACCGGCACATTATTGCGATCAGCGCAGGAACTGCACACTCCTTAGCACTCGCAGATGATGGCACCGTGTGGGCGTGGGGAAGCGGTGCCAATGGTCGCCTGGGTCACGGAGGCATCGCAGCAACCAACAGCACCCCACTACAGACCACCGCAACCTGGGGAGATCGGCAGATTATCGCCCTCGATGCGGGAGATGCACACTCACTGGCCATCGCCACGGATGGCTCCGTGTGGGCCTGGGGAAACGGAACCAACGGTAGACTGGGAGACGGGGCAACCACGCAGCGAACCACACCCGTGCAGGTGATGAACACCTGGGGAACTCGCCGCATCACGTCCGTATCAACCGCCACCACTCACTCCATAGCACTCGCGGATGACGGAACCGTGTGGGCGTGGGGAGATGGTTCGAATGGACGCCTCGGCACCGGCGCAACCGCGTCCCAGAGCAGTCCCGTGCAATCAATCGCCGCATGGGGGAACCAACGAATCCTGGGTATCTGTACTGGAAGCGCGCAGACGATGGTTCTCGCTGAAGACAGCAGTGTGTGGGCGTGGGGGGACGGCAGAGCAACACGATTTGGCAATCCAGCACACAGTAACTCAACCCTGAGCACCCCCGTACCGACCCTCACAGCGTGGGGTGGTCGGCAGATCGTCTCCGTCAGTACATCGGGACCGCATTCATTGGTGGTCGACGCAGGCGGCGTTGTGTGGTCCTGGGGGAGCGGACAGTTTGGTGCTCTGGGACTTGGTGGGACCGACTCGGTTCGGGCGCCGCAGCCACTGTCGTTGCGGCATCGCAGCGTCACCCAGGTATCAGCAGGAGGCCCACACTCCCTTGCTCTTGCAGATGACGGCTCTGTATGGGCATGGGGTAGTAATAGTGCCGGCCGCCTCGGGGACGGAACAACTACCGATAACTCTGTTCCGGTTCTCGTTGTACCCACCTGGGGAACAAAACGTGTGGTCCTTGTTTCCGCAGGAGCCAGTTCTGCCGTAGTGACCCAGTGCGGTGACGTATACGCCTGGGGTCCTGGCTTCAATAGTCCCTTGGGTGACGGCATCAGAGGGGATAGGCATACCCCAGTCCGTGTAACACGAGCCTGGGGGAACCGCTCCATCGTCGATATTCATCTGCGTCCCGGTACCGGAGGAAAACTGGCCCTAGCCTCAGATGGCACCGTGTGGGCATGGGGATCAAATCTGGGCGGAGATCTCGGCGTTCCCGGAGCAGCCCACCCGGCGCTCACTCCAGTCCAGGTGACCGCCGGTTGGGGGACCCGCAGGATCGAGGCCATATCCGGAGGGAACCAGGTAGGGTTCGCCCTCGCTCATGACGGGACAGTATGGGCATGGGGAGTGAACAGTAGCGGAATCCTTGGGGACGGTACAACCACGAATCGTTCGGCACCCGTACAGGTGAGGGCAACCTGGGGAAACCGCCGAATAGTCGCGATTTCCCAAGGGGTGGCTGTAGCCTCCGACGGAACTGTCTGGACCTGGGGACCCGGTGCCAACGGGCGCCTGGGAAACGGAACCACCTCCGCTAGCTCCACTACCCCCGTTCAAACAACAACCCCGTGGGTAAACCGAACAATCACAGACATTAGTGCCGCGCTGAATGGCACCATGGTATTGCTTGATGACGGATCTGTGTGGGCATGGGGCAGTGGGGCGAATGGCAGACTCGGACTGGGTGACACCGTAGATCGAGCCATTCCCACCCGGCTAGACATCATGTGGGACGGCCACGAGGTTCATGCCATCAGTAACGGAGGCGCATTTTGCCTTGCACTCACGTCCAACGGAATTGTGTGGTCTTGGGGTGACGGAATCAATGGACGCCTCGGCACCGGTGAGCCACCCAGGAACATGGCATCAACTCATGCCACCCCGGGCCTTGTCTATGGAAGCGCCATGAATGCCACACCTCGGCCATGGGTAGATTCCTATGCGAGACTGACGCCTCACAGCACTACGTATGATGAAGGCTGGGTCACCGAATCCATTGTCTTGGCGGGCGCCATTGAACCAGGGGCGAGACGGACGGTGCAAATTAGTACCAACGCTCTCCAACGTAGTCAATCCACGGTACTCGTCAACCAAGCCTGGGTAGACTCCCCGGACACGCCGATTGCGGGCTTGCTGCCACCAGGTCTCACGGCACCACACCTGCCCAATGTTCCGGCACCGAGCGCGTTTGATGCGCGCGGTGTTCCCGGCAACCCCACGTGCAATACCGACGCCACTACACCGCAGCACATCCATGCCGGATGGGTTCCCGGGTTGGAGGATTCCTGTGACCAAGTACCAGCACTGATCCCTGCACTGGCTACTCCCACGGGTTCGCTTGCCGGTGTTACGTGGATTGACGCTAACCAGGACGGCTTGCGGCAACCAGAAGAGCCACTCCTGGAAGGCGCCACCGTGCAACTCCTGCGTGGAGACACCCGGATGGGCGAACTGACCACCGCAGCCGATGGGTCCTTCCGGTGGGACGGATTACCGCCAGGGGAGTACCACGTGCAATTCGGTGTGAGTCACTTGGATGCGGGGGACGGGCAAACGTTCGCATTCACCGTCTTTGGCGGTGACATGGGTTCACGGGAAGACTCTGACGCTCAGCAAGACACCGGACTCAGCCCCACGGTCACCGTCGCTGCACATCAGACCACGTATGTAGATGCCGGTGTAGTGGTCCACGGCCCAGCCATCAGCGTGGTCAAGACCTCACCCACCCACGGCGACGACGCCGCCCTAGTGCGCCTCCCGGACATGGAACTCGATGACCTGGACGTCACCTTCACCGTCACGAACATCGGCAACGAAACCCTGCGTGAACTCACCTGGGAGGACGTCACTGTTACGGGCCCAGACGTGACCTGGGAGGACTGTCACGTCATGAATGCCCTGGAACCCGGTGCAGACTTCACCTGCCACGGCGTCCTCACCATGGGCAACGAACCCGCTCACCAGAACATCGTCACCGTGACGGGCACCGGTATTTCGTCGAACCGCATCGTCGATGCTGAAGACACCTGGACCGTCACCATCACCACCATCCCCCACATGCTCACCCTCCCCAACGTAGGCGGCACCCACACCTGGCTCACTGTCACCGCACTGCTTGCCCTGCTCGGTGCCACTGCTACGGCGGCATCAAAGCACGGTCACAGAAAGAATCGAGTTCTAGGGCAACGGGAAACTCTCCCCCATAGTGGAGGTGGAGACTACTGGCGATGGCCATGGTTATGTAGTACGCTTTGGAGGTCGCAATGATTACGTATTTGCGGGGAGGTTCGGTGACACTCACGGTTCATCCACGAATCGCTCAGAAACGACCAAATATTCAGCCTGAAAGTGTTCGAGCTGCGTTTCTGTCCACTGTTGCCAAAGTGAAACGTATGGAGTGCGATCCGGCTCAGTGGATGGGTGTTGGTCTCGACGATTCAGGCAGGCTACTGGAATACGTTGCGGTGGAAGACGGCAATGATACGTGGCACATCTTCCACTGTTGCGTTGTCACCGAAGCAGCCATGATCGAGGTGGGATTGAAACCTCGGGGGAAGAAGAGGAAGCGATGAGCACGTACACCACAGCCTCAGGCGCTACGTATTCCGATGCCGATCTGGAACAGTGGGGCGCTCAAGCGGAAGCCGGGTTTGTAGGATGGAAGTTTGGAAAGCCCTCACCTGGACGTCCTGTCTCGGTGGGACCAGACGCCAGGCCGCTCTCCATTCGCATGGACGCGACCCGGAGAGCAAAGGTGGAGTCTCTTGCTGCCGCACGGCAGATCACGCCGTCGCAGTTGGTCCGAGAACTCATCGATGCCGCGT
The DNA here is from genome assembly GCA_031256435.1 of Cellulomonadaceae bacterium. Taxonomy (GTDB): domain Bacteria; phylum Actinomycetota; class Actinomycetes; order Actinomycetales; family Cellulomonadaceae; genus Xylanimonas. The sequence continues at coordinate 1,601 of JAIRQO010000082.1, read as the reverse complement.
AAAGCAGGCACCATTTGCTCTCACTCTGTGTCGGGGTGACAGGATTTGAACCTGCGACCCTCTGCTCCCAAAGCAGATGCGCTACCAAACTGCGCCACACCCCGAAGGTGGCGTGAACGTCCGCGTGCGAGTTTACTCGCTACGCGGTTGTGAACCCGCCGAGGAGGTGTCGTAAGACACCCCGATGGTTCGCGATGAACCACGGCACAGCATAGCGCCCGTGGTGGCAAATCCCCAAGGCGCTGACCACAATCATGGTGAGCGCGGCGGCGTTCGGCGCCCGTTTCACCGCGTCAATGCCGAATACTCCACCAACGCACGGGACATTTGCCACAATGGAGTATGCGCATCTGGCCTCCCGTGGTGATTGGTATTCCATCCGACGACGATGCCGCCGCCATCAGGCGGATGACCGAACGCGCCGCCGAGGCAGACCGCGTGACGCCCCTCTCGGAGCAGCCCCTCCTGAACCTTCAATCGTCTAACCCGTTGATCACTCACGCCACCGCGCGAACCAAGCAGGGGCGCATCGTCGGATATCTCCAGTGTGATAAGGGAGGCCATGATGCCAGTGCTGAACTCGTGGTAGATCCGGAGCATCGCCACCACGGGATAGGGACCTTGCTACTGCGCACTGCCGAGCGCGATGTGGCTATCCCCGCAGTAGGCGGCACCCAAGGTCAGGCCAATCAACGGTTGCGAGTGTGGGCTCACGGCAACATCCCGGAAGCGCAGAGGTTTGCCACCCATCATGGGTATTCGATCCTCCGGGAACTTCTTATCATGGAAGCCGATCTCACCGCAGACACATCCAACGCATCTCACGCCAACACCCCCCAAACACACAACGATCCAGAAGGCTTCACCTTCCGAACCTTCGTCCCTGGCCGGGATGACAACGCCTGGCTGGCCTGTAACGGTGCAGCCTTCGCACACCATCCCGAGCAAGGACGCCTCACGGCCACCGATCTCCAGCAACGCGTCAACGAACCCTGGTTTGATGCCGCAGGCTTTTTCCTTGCCGTCCACCCATCAGACCCCACCGCCATTGCCGGCTTCTGCTGGACCAAGATTGAACCCACCACGGAAACGGACCCAGCCACCGCCTCGAACCCAACCCAACACCCAGGCGAGATCTACGCCATCGGCGTCCACCCGGATGCCCAGGGTCACGGCCTTGGCCCCGCACTTCTCCACCGAGGTTTGACTCATATCGCTTCACGCACCCCCACGGCCAAACTGTACGTGGAAGGTACCAACGCAGCGGCGCTACGTCTGTACGCCCGCTGTGGTTTCACCGTCTCCACTCGGGACGTTCAATACGGCCGCGAAGAATGAATTCGTCAGAGTAGCCCTACTCACGCAGTCCTGCCTGGTACTCAACTCTGAGGCTCCCCATGCTGGAATCCCGTCCAAACGCCATCTGACACCACCCACATTCCCTACAGTGCGGATTGTGAGCATCGAATCCTTCCTCAACCAGGAAGGATTGAGGTACCGCCAACGCGAGAAGCGCTGGTCCGCCAGCACCTCCTTCTATGCGCCCCAAGGTCCAGCCGGTGTCCGCTCCCACAGAGCCCTCGGCGTGGGCGCGGCGCGAA
>JAIRQO010000074.1 GCA_031256435.1 Cellulomonadaceae bacterium | reverse complement strand
CACGTTGCCGGATACTTGACTGGTCTGCCCCGAGATCGCCAGCGTGATCTTGATTGCCGGACTGGTTTGTGCCGGTGATCTCGTCGCACTGCCACAGATTCCCCGCGTCGGCATACTACTGGACACGGACGTCGAGACGGTAGCGGTGATCCGTGGGGTTGCTTGACTGCCGGATTTAGTGACCACATTGTAGCCGTCAGTGTTCTGGGCAGTGTAGGTGTAAGTCTTCCCGTGGGTGACCGGATTCCAGGTGACATTCTTGCCCGACTTGGACAGTTTCGCCCCATCCACATCCGACGACGCCGCACTGAGGGTCACCTGTTGGGCGTTACCACGCAAGGGCGTGACTTTCACGGTCACCGACCGCGTAGTGGAGGTGGACGTCACATCCGTGATCCCCAACTCCAACGTGGTCGCGGTACAGGTGCCATAAGATTCATCGAGTGTCTTATTCGCACTGGCATCCCACCCCATGGCGGTGGGTGAGCGTGCGGACGAGCGCATCTGACTCAATACTCCTGTGTTACACTCGTGTGTATGGCGAGCGGTAGGGATTGTCACGACGCCGGTGTGGGTGGTCTCGCGCCGGGTATTGACGAGTTCTCGCCGTTGTTCATGCCCCCAGTCGCCGACGATGACAGTTGGTGGCCTTCCCATATCGACTCTACTGATCTGCCGGTGTTTCTTGGAGCCGAATGGAAACACGTTCTTCTCGGGGATGACACCGGCGGTGGGCACTTGTGGACTGTCGTGTCGGCAGGGCCATGTCTCAAGTCTGCGTTTCCCCGTCACTGGGGTGCAGCGTTGATTGGGGAGGCTGCCGCATTGGCTCTCCGTCAGCACGCTTTACAACGTGGCGTGTTACCTGCTGAACTTCCCACGGAAGACTTCTCACACCTGGTCGTCGTCGCCGGTAGACGCCTCGTCATCACTGTCTCACTCGACCACGACCCCTCAGGCCGCTGCATTATCACCACCTACCCCTTACGAGGACAAGGGGTGGAGAAATGGATCAACGGAATCCTGAGTGAAGTCCCCTTACGTCCTGATGAAACATGAGGTACATGATGACTACCGACACCCTTGCCACCACACTATTGAACGATCTCGCCACACAACCAGGCGTTGACGTGAGCGATGCGAGAACACACATCGAGTACGGCGAACCCGGCGTTGCCATCATCCGAATGCTCAGCCAATCCATCACCAACGCCAGCCTGACCATCCCAGCGGCACACATGGACGCCATCCGTGCCTGGGGCCAGACCTGCCGCCGCAACGTCTACCGCACCACCGCAGACCGTGCCTTACGCCACGCAGGCTACCCAGGCTTGAACCCCGCATGACCACCACCGACCTCGACGCACTGACCATCGCCGCCAACAACTACACGGCGACACTCATCGGGCTGCGTGAGCAAGAGCGAAACGTCCTGCACTCCCGACGCGATATCGTCATCCAAATGCGTGAACACGGCGCAACCTTCCACGAGATCGCTACACGGCTAGGACTCAAACAAAGCCACATCCAAGCAATCCTGCGCTAACCTGCTGGCCGCAGCAGTAATGCTGGCGTTAGTCGTCGGCAGTGATCCATGCGTCGCCGCCCAGGTGCGTCTGACCGGCCACCAGGACATGCCCGCCGATCTTTGCGTTGCCGCCAATGCGAGAAAAGCCGATAATGTAGGCTTCACCACGAATCTGGGCGTTGTCACACACTATCGCATTGTCACCTACTTCGGCCGAATCATATACGCCAGCATTACCATACACGTGCGCATATTCGCTCACCCGGCCCTGATCAAACACCCACGCATTACCCGAGAGATTACTGGGGTGGCAGATAAATCCCCCAATGTCACCTTTCTTGACTCGCGGCGGCACATCACGAATAGCCTGAATGCGATACAACAGTACACCGTTAAACTCGGTGGTTTCACCCGTGAAAACATACGAGCGGTCAGCGGGAATCTCAGGCAATGGCGCTGAGGTACTGGATGTCATGAGTATCTCCAATGTTCGACGAAACCAGCAATGTCACCCTGACTGTGGGACGAGACTCCACCGTGGTCCGCACACAGCACCGACGACGCTGACCGAAGCCCGCTGTGCGGCCTATGACGGTACATCGGAGATGCCAGGGCGACGATGGGATTCCTTCGACGATGGGGTTACTGGAGTTGCGTCTACTGGAGTTGCGTCGGTGGCACCAGTCCCGTGACATCGTAGATGGGGATTCCGGGTTTGAGTTTCGCGCATTTTTGAGCCAGCGCAATGGCTTCGTCATGGTCGAGCACAATGGGGTTGGATGTTCCGTCTCTGTTCTGTTTCTCGGTACCACCGCGAACACACGCCCTAACGCCATCAAATGTGCCATCAGGGCCAAATGCATATGGTGCAGTCTGAATAGAGATATGTCCTTGATCATCCATTACTCGGAACTTCTGAATAACCAATGCCCCATTCCCGCTCGCCAAGAATGGACTAGCAAGACTTCTGATTGAATTCACGTACTTCTGCGATGTATTGTCCAGTCCCCGCGAGTACTCTGCTAGGTCATCGAGGACGACTTGCGGTAATGCCTTGGTGCTGTCGATGATAATAGCGCTGCCGTCACGGGCCATGTAGACCGATTGACCTTCAGAGGTCTCCCATTTTCTGGCGTTCTCATTGATAATGATTTTCCCCGCTTCGACGTCCTCTGCGCTAGTGACGTAGCCGACTTCACCGGGTTGTGGCCCTGTTGGGGCTTCTGAGGCGGGTGTGGCTTCTACTGGTGCCTCAGTGGATTCGGTATCGGGTGTGGTTTCCACGGTGGCTGTAGCGGGCGCTGCGGGGGCTTCTGTAGGCTTTGTTGCATCAGTGGCGTTGCCTCCTGCGCATCCTGCGGCGACCCCGATGATCGCGGCCCCGACTCCGATTCCTTTGAGGACGCTTTTCAGTTTCACGGTGTTTCCTTCGTTGGATTTGATGGGGTGTGGAGCAAGAAATATGGCTTGTTTGGCGGCGGCAGTGGCCTCGGGATTCTTGACGGACGTTGCCTTCGGCGGCGAGAAGTCAGAGAACAGTGCTTGTTTCCATTCTATTGCTGTGCGTGGCGCGACTTCGGTGGTCACGCCTCCACGAGTGGAACCTGCATATTTTCCGGCTTTGTCATGAAGGGCGCCGTGTTTGTCGATGGTTGCCATCTCAGTGCTCCTGTTAGCGTCGTTGCTTTTCTGTTTCTGGGTGGCGTTCAATCACCAGGAGTACCATTGGGCGGCTACCCAGGTGGCGTTGTAATTGGCTTGGTTGAGGCCACCACCGGAGGTCACGTCGTATTTCGTACAGTACTGGTGTTTATCCGCTGGGCAAGCAGCACCAAGTGAAAGGCCCGGCGCGTTGGCATCGGTCACTTTCCACGCGCTGGCGGCGAAGGCTTGGACGCCGTAGCAGTTGCCGTTGTGGGTTGTGACGCCCACTCCGTAGGTGGCGGTTCCTGCGGCCACGTATCTGACTCCCCAGCCGCCCCAGGTAATGGTGGCATTGGGATAGTTGGCACGGATGCGAGCCTGGACAGAGGCTTGTGGCCCACTGCCACACAGCGTAGACACACTCGGTTGTCCCCAGGGGGTGGGGCGGGCTTTGATGGTCATGCCACAGGTACGGCTCTGGGTGGAGATGTTTTTCCCGTCGCTGTTGGTGCGTGTGGCCGTGGCATTGTAGGTGCCGCCACCGGCGCCGCTGATCACGGATTTGCGGCTGAGGGTGCCGTTGGATGACCATTTCACGGTGGCTCCACCATAGGGGCCAGGGTCAGCCCACACCGTACACGACGGTGTGGCAGGTGTTGGTACTTTGTTCATGGTCAGGCAGGCGGTGGGTTCTTTGGTGTTGTAGCCGTCAGTGATCTTCGCTACTGCGCAGACGACTGTGCCGTGGACGAGG
>JAIRQO010000055.1 GCA_031256435.1 Cellulomonadaceae bacterium | reverse complement strand
GGCCCGCGACGGGCTCGGGTGCATCTGCTTCTCGCCGCTCTCCCAGGGCCTGTTGACGAACCGTTATCTGAACGGTATCCCGGAGGGCTCTCGGGCCGCGGCGGCGCACTCGTTCCTGTCGAAGGATGCTGTGGCCGAGGCGTTGCCGCGTGTCACGGCGCTGAACGCGATCGCCGCCCGGCGCGGTCAGACGCTCGCCGCGATGGCGATCGCCTGGATTCTGCGCGACCCCCGCGTCACGTCCGCCCTGGTCGGCGGCGTCCACGTCACCCTCACCGACGACTAGGACAACCGCGCCCGCGCGATTTGGCTCTCGCGGGCACCCTGCTGTAGTGTTGGACGCCGCACCACGGTGCGGACCGGGGGTATAGCTCAGGCGGTTAGAGCGCTTCGCTGATAACGAAGAGGTCCGAGGTTCAAGTCCTCGTGGCCCCACCTTGACACGGACATCACGTTCACGCCACCAAGAGAGACAGTGAGATGAAAAAACTCCTGATCGCCGCCTTGGCCGTGGGATGCGGTGCCGCAGTCATCAAGCGGATTCAACAGCGCAACGCGGCTCGCGAATTGTGGGCCCAATACACTGATTCCATCTGAATCCGCAAAGGTGCCCCAGGGGTTGATGCTCAGGGGACACCGCTTGGGGCCTTAGCTCAATTGGTAGAGCGCCTGCTTTGCAAGCAGGAGGTCACCGGTTCGATTCCGGTAGGCTCCACCCCTATTGCTCAACCTTGTCTTCCACAGCCTCTTTGGCGTCCTCGGCGGCGTCAGAGGCAGCCTCAACGGCATCCTCGGCCTTGTCAGCAAGGTCATCGGCCGCGTCAGCAGCAGAGTCTTTCAGATCCGCTGCTTTGTCCTGGACCTCATCAAGAACCTCGGTCACCTTGTCCTTGACGTCAGCGGCGGCGTCCTTCACGGTGGAGGCAACCTGGGTAGCCTTAGCAGCGGCCTCTTTGCGCAGTGCGGCCACGTGATCGGCCAGTTTTCCGGTCACGGCGGGGGCGGCGGCATCGTCGCCGTCTTTCCACGGTTCGGCCCACGGGTCCTCGGCAACCTGGGCACGGCGCCAGAAGATGAAGCCCGCAGCCGCAGCAGCGGCAGCAAGAACCAGGAAAATCTTCTTCCCGGCACCACTCTTCTTTTCCACCACGGTCACCACAGCGGCAGGCGCAGCCACCGGAGCAGGAGGAGCGGGAATCGTGACCGGAACGGAAGCCTTCTCGGCGGCATCGTTGAGGGAATCCACAATCTTGGGCAGAACCGTGCCCAGCAAAGCAGCATGGGCGGCATCCACGCCGGTGGACGCCTTCACGGCCGCCGTGTCAATCAAGGGATGCAACTTCTCCTGACCCGTGGTCAACAAAGGAGCGGCCTGGCCTGCCCACTGTTCCACCTTGGGGGCGGCGGCCTGCACGCCATCGCGGTACACCTTCTCCGCGCGCGGCTTGGCCCACGCCAGGAACTCGTTGACCTTGGGGGCAGCCCAGTCCTTGGCCTTCACCGCAGCATCGCGTGCCTGTTCGGCATACTCGGGGGCACGTTCGGCGGCAACAGCACCGGCTTCTTGCAGCGCGGACGCTGCTTTGGCATACACGTCTTTGAGTTGTTCAACGTTGAGAGCGGAAAGATCCAAGGGCAAGTTTGTGGCCATGGCTCTACTTTGCCACTTTGTCTGCCGTGGTGCTACGGGGAGGTGGGTCACAGCGCCATCGGGCGCCCACGCCGTGACACCATAGGTTCATGTCCGATGCCTCTATGGCGCCTCCCGTGTGCCCACGTCACCCCACCACGGTGTCCTACGTCACCTGTCAACGGTGCGGGCGCCCCACCTGCCCCGCGTGCCAGCGTCCCGCCGCCGTGGGAATCCAGTGTGTGGACTGCGTTCATCAAGCGGCCAAGGCAGCACCCACACAACGCACCGCTCTGGGAGGGCGCCTTCGTACGGCAGGGATGCCGGTCACGCTGGTCATTATTGGGATCTGCGTGGTCTCGTGGCTTCTTCAACTCGTGACAGGCGGCGCCTGGACTCAGGCGTTGGCCTTCTGGCCAGGGATCGGCCTGCATGAACCGTGGCGCTTTCTCACCGCCGCCTTTTTACACTCGACGATGCCCATGCACATCATGTTCAACATGTATGCCCTGTTCATCACGGGGCAGTTTTTGGAGCCCGTTCTGGGACGAGCGCGCTACATCACGTTGTGCCTGCTCGCGGCGATTGGTGGCTCGGTGGGGGTAGTTCTCCTCACGAGTCCCACGGCCTCACCACAAGGATTCATCACCTGGGGTCCCGCCGTGGTGGGGGCCTCCGGGATGGTCTTTGGCCTCTTTGGGGCCATGATTCCTGTGCTCCGCAGGCTTGGCAACAACGCGTATCAAATCATCGGCGTCATTGCCATCAACGCGGCCATTGGGTTCTTGGTCTCAGGGATTGCCTGGCAAGCCCACGCCGGTGGTTTGGTGGTGGGACTTGCCTTGGGATACGGCTACGCCCACGCCCCCCGAGACAAGCGGCAGTTGGTGGGGTGGTTACTCCCTACGGGAATCGTCGCAGTACTGATAGCCATCACGCTGATCCGATACACCCAAACCGGATGGATTCACACGTTGTAGGGCGCTATTTCCACTGGGTGGTCATGCCAAACCCGGCAATGATGAACACAAAGCCGATGGCCAGATTCCAGTTGTGGATGTCCGGGATGGGGAAGCGTGCGGAACTGAGGTAGTACACCACCACCCAGAGCAACCCCAGGATCATCAAACCGAGCATCACGGGCAGGAACCACTGCGGGTTGGTCTGTTCGCCCTGGGTTGCCTTGGGGGCATCCGAAGGACGGTCAACCTGGACGCTGGTCTTCTTTACTCGCTTGCGTGACTCCGGCACGGTGACTCCTACGGGGAAATGTGCGGCAGACCCTCATTGCCTCCCACACGGCAGTGGTTTGACAGATAGCCTAGTGGCAAACCGCTGATTCCCCGCGTAAACGCCCCGGCAGGAGGTGAGTCCATGACGCGCCCTGTATGGTCACGCGTGCTCGGCCTGCCTGGCAGTGGCCTTCAACGATTCGCCATCCGGGCTCGGCACGTTGCCGTCATTGCCGTGGTGGCCGCATTGGCAGGATTCATATTTACGACGAGCGCGCAACTAGCGCGCTCCGAGGGAAGTACCTCGCGCAGGGCCAGTGACCTTGCTGGGTTGGTGCAAACGGGATCGGACCGCGTGGAGGAACTCACCACCTCCGTGGAGGGGTTACAGAGACAGGTCTCTGACTTGGAAAGTGCTACCACCACGGCGGCCATCGGCGAAAATCCGCAAGAGATAGAAAGGGAGGGGATTGCCGCAGGGTCGGTGGCCGTGTCAGGTCCCGGAGTCCGGGTGGAACTGAGCGATGCACCCGAGTCCGCAGCCCAAATCCCCAACGTCACGGTGGACAACTTGGTGATCCACCAACAGGATTTGCAACATGTGATCAACGCCCTGTGGGCGGGTGGCGCCGAAGCCATGACGTTGATGGGAGAACGGGTCACGCAGACCACAGCCTTCCGCTGTGTGGGTAACGTGCTGTACCTGCACGGGCGCGTGTTTTCACCTCCCTTTGTGGTGGAGGCGATAGGGAGTCCGCGCCTCCTCCAGGCATCCGTCAACGCCTCGCCCGGCGTGCAAATCTTCTTGGAATACGTGGACTGGTTGGGCCTAGGTTTCTCTATGATGGAACAGGATCTGGTTGAGGTGCCCGCAGCACCTGTGTTGCCCGCGCTCAAGTACGCCGTAGTGCCTGCGGGGGTGAATCCGCTGCGATGAGTGAGAACGATACTGCTGGAACACGGGAACCTGCGGGTACGGCTGTGAGGGCCAAGAAACACATCTCCAGGAAACCCATCACTGTGGCGCGCGTGATCTCGGATGTGCTGTTGACCGGAGCCGTGTTCATTGCGCTGTTCCTGGTGTGGCAACTGTGGTGGACGGATGTGGTGGCGTGGCAACACCAGGCCGCCATCATGGAAGATCTGGGATGGCCCACCGTGTCCGAGGAGATTGCCACACCGGAAACTGGTGACCCTCCCGTTCTCCCCGAGTTCCCCGAGGGAGAAGTGTGGGGGACGTTCCACGTTCCCCGGTGGGGAGCAGACAATGCCACACCACTGGCGGCTGGAGTGGACCGCGTGCGCATCCTCGATGCCCTGGGAGTGGGTCACTATCCCGGAACGGCGATGCCTGGAGAGGTAGGAAACTTCTCCGTGGCCGCGCACCGCACCACCTTTGGCCGACCCTTCCATTTCATTCACGAGTTGGAGGTGGGGGATCCCGTCATTGTGCGCACGGAAGAGTACTGGTACGTGTACCGCGTCACGCATTGGGAGATTGTGTACCCCTGGCAGGTGGAAGTGGTCTCACCGATTCCGGGCTATGCTCCCGGCGAGGACATGCCAGAACCCACCGAGCGCTTAGGTTCCATGACGTCCTGCCATCCCATGTATTCGGCCAGGCAGCGATGGATCACGTTCCTGGAGTTCGATTACTGGGCCCGCGCAGCCGATGGCATTCCACGTGAGATGGCCGAGGGACAAGGAGCAACCCCCTGATGTATGCAGCACTGTGGAGAGCGTTACCCGGTCCGGCGGCGGTGAAAGCGCTGATTCTGTTGGCCTTGTTTGCCGCCGCACTCTGGGTGTGCGTGGAATGGGTGTTCCCGTGGTTGGCCAACTACATGCCGTTCAACGATTCCACGGTCCACGGATAAGGGGTGGGCGGATACCCCATGACCCGCTACCCGATATCCGCTATCTGCTGCTCGCTACCCGTTGCCGTTTCCGTCACCACCGTTGGTGGTGTCCGCCGCATCATCCGTGGGAGTGGGTGTGGGACTGGGTGACGGCTGAGGCTTGGGGCCGGTGGAGGTCACCACGGACACGCGAGTTCCCTTGTCCACGGTGGTGCCAGCCGGGGGATCCGTGGAAATAACCGCCCCCGCCGCAATGGTGTCAGAGAAATCCGTGGACGTTCTGGGATCCAGATCACCGAACTGGCCCGACACGTCATTCCATTGGCGTCCTACCACGTCCGGGATGGTCACCGTGGGGGTGGCAGGGGCCTTGGCAATGCGAATCGTCACGGAAGACCGTTGGGGAACAGTTCCCGCTGCGGGGCTTTGCTCCGCCACCGAACCCTCCGGTGTGTCCGCCGTTTCCACCGTTTCCACACGAGCGGTCAGTTGGAGATTCTGCAGGGTGCCACTCGCCTGGGCTTCGGTTTGACCCACGAGGTTGGGGAGATCCACCATTCCGTTAGACAGGTAGATATCTACGCGCTGACCACGGTCAATGCTCATCCCTGTTTGCGGATCGGACCGCGTGACCTGGTTGTTGGCCACGGACACTGACGTTTCCGTATTCACATTCCCCAACACCAATCCCACGTCCTCCAAGGCAGCCTTGGCATCATCTTCGGTTTTACCCGTGAGGTCCGGCACAGCAAGGGTGGTGGGGCCAGCAGAGAAGTTCACGGTGACGGTGGATCCCTTGTCCACCTCGGTGCCACCAGCAGGGTCTTGTCCCGTAAAGGTGCCCGTGGGAAGGTTGGAATCCGTGTCCTGACCCACGGTGCATTCCAACCCCGCATCCGTGATGCGCTGGCAGGCCGCTTCCTGCGTCATGCCTTGAGCAATGGTGGGAACGGTGACCTGCTCGGTGGGCGGGGGAGTGTCATCCCCTGAGTGCATCACAGCCCACGCAATGCCACCACCAAGGAGGAAAATGCCGGCAATGATGGAGGCCACAATGAGGCGTTTCTTCTTCCGCGCAGCGGCCTCTTCAGCCACCGTGGGTACACCCTCCGCTGGGGTGGACACGGGTTGACCCAGCGATCCAAATTGTCCCGTGGCCGCACCAGCAGCCATGGCGGCACCGGCCACGCCAGCGGCAGGCACAGCACCAGTCTGTGCCGTTCCGATGACACGCGTGGCATCGTTCGAGGCATCCATGGCCATGGTGGCATCAGCCGCCGTGGCTCCCAGGAGCGCAGTGGACGCCGGGTCCACCACGTCAGCACTCACTACGCCGCCGTGCAGCGCGTTTTCCAGGTCCTGGTGGAATTCGGCTGCGGTGGAGTATCGCTGATCACGATCCTTGGTGAGCGCCTTCAGCGCAATGCGGTCCAGTACAGGCGGCACATCCGAGGCCACCGAGGAGGGTGCCACGGGTGGTTGGCCCACATGTTGGTACGCCACTGCTACGGGTGAATCACCGATGAACGGAGGACGGCCCGTCAACAACTCAAAGAACACGCATCCCGTGGAGTACAAGTCCGAACGGGCATCTACCGTCTCACCGCGGGCCTGTTCGGGAGAGAGGTACTGGGCCGTGCCGATGACTGCCTGCGTTTGAGTCATGGTGGCAGCCGAATCCGCCACCGCTCGAGCAATGCCGAAGTCCATCACCTTGACTGCCCCCGTGGGGGTGATCATGACGTTGGCGGGCTTGATGTCCCGGTGAATAATGCCCGCATGGTGTGAATATTCCAGTGCGGAGAGGATTCCCTCTGTGATTTCCACGGCTTCATCAATGGGCACTGCGGAACCGTTACGCAAGATGTCTCGCACGGTGTGCCCTTCCACGTACTCCATCACGATGAACGGCAGGGGGTTCTCGGCGCCCGTGGCGGGATCCGTCACCTTGTCTTCACCCGTGTCATACACCGCGACGATAGCGGGGTGGTTCAATGCCGCTGCGGACTGAGCTTCACGTCGGAAACGCGCAAGGAAGGACGGATCCCGCGCCAGGTCCGCGCGCAGCACTTTGATGGCCACGGTGCGGCCCAAACGGGCATCGTGACCAATGTGAACCTCGGCCATCCCGCCACGGCCGATGAGTTCTCCCACCTCATAGCGGTTGGCGAGTACGCGCGGTGCGTTATCCATGCTCGATATCCTCTACATCCCACGCCGCCACCAGGGACGGCCTTGATTCTTCCATTATTCCACCACCCAGGTTCGCGGCGCTGGCACCGCGAGTCAGGGTGGCAATCAGTATGACGATGGCTACAGCCACCACAACGATCAACGGGATCAACCGGGTGCGCCGGCGTCTGGCCGCCTCGGCTTTACGAGCCTCCTGAGCAGCGCGCCGCGCCTGCGAGCGTGACTCCGCAGGCATCTGGCTGGTAGGTGACGCTGGGGGCAGACCAGAGCCAGAACCGGCGGTGGCCACCGCTCTGGCGCGAGCGGCAGCATTCTCCCGCACCGCCCGCCGCGTTCCAGGGACCGGAGGCGTGGGACCAGGGGCCTCTCTCGTCGGGCTAACTGAACCTGCCGAGCCTGGTGTACCTGCTGAGCCTGCCTGGCCTGCGGGGCCGGACGGGACAGCAGGGAGGTCACGCGGGGTGGAAGGAGAAGCGGTGGCACCCGCAGCCGCACGTTTTGCCTTGATGTGAGCCAGAACCTCGTCAAACCGCTCGGCAAGTTCACCGGCTGACTGCGGGCGGTGGGCGGGGTCCTTGTCCAGGACCTGCATGATGAGTTCACGTAACTCCGGGTCCACGGTGTCTTTCAACAGGGGCACAGGGGAGTTCACGTGGGCCACCGCAATGTCCACGGGGGACTTGCCGGTGAAGGGACGCTTCCCGTTGGTGGCCTCATAGGCAATCACGCCCAGGGCGTAGATATCGGACAGCGCCGTGGCTTTCTTGCCGATGGCCTGCTCCGGGGAGAGGTACTGCGCCGTCCCCATAACCATGCCCGTGGCCGTCATGGGCGCCTGATTGGCTGCCAGGGATACGCCAAAATCCGTGATTTTGACGTCTGGGTGATCCGTGGTGCCGGACTCGGCCAGCAGGATGTTCCCCGGTTTAACGTCACGGTGAACCACGCCAGCAAGGTGGGCGTGATGGAGGCCGCGGGCCGATGCCGCCAGGATGGGCAGTAACTTCTCTGGCGGCAGCACGGGTTCTCGCTCCAGGAGGTCCGCCAACGGCTCGCCGTGGACCAACTCCATGACCAGGTAACCCACCCCGTCCTGTTCTCCGTAGTCATGCACATGCGCAATATTCGGATGGGAGAGAGCCGCAGCGTTCTTGGCTTCCACGCGAAGGCGAGCAAGAAATTCTTCGTTGCCCGTGTATTCCTCACGCAGCACCTTGATGGCCACCTCGCGGTGGAGGGCAGTATCCTCGGCGGCCCACACTTCACCCATGCCGCCAGCGGCAATGAGGCGCGTCAAGGTGTACCGCTTGCCCAGGCAGACGCCAGGTTCAGGTTTCATTGCAGCACCGCCCTGATCACCGAAGCCACCACGGGGGCGGCCACCCGGCCACCGGTAGCGTCCGATCCCATGTCACCGCCGTGTTCCACAATGACGGCTACCGCAATTTGCGGGTTATCCACTGGGGCAAAGGCCGTGAACCAGGCATGCGGGGCGTCTCCGGCTGCCGCTTGCGCTGTGCCGGTTTTCCCTGCCACACGCACCCCCGGAATCCGGGCGGCCGTGGCGGTCCCTGAAGCCCCGGACACGGAATCCTCCATCATCGCGGCCAACTGCGAGACCGTGTTGCTGCCCACCGCTTGGCGGAGCCTCTTGGGGGACGTCTGTTGAATGACGTCCAGCGTGGAATCTCTGACCGTATCCACCAGATAGGGCTGCATCAAGATGCCGTCATTGGCAATAGCCGCAGAGACCATGGCCATCTGCAGGGGAGTGGCCGTGACATCACCTTGGCCGATGCTCGCCAACGCCACGCGGTCCGGGCTAAACCCGTCCGCGTCAGGGAATGAGGAACTGGCCGAGCGCATGGGCACCTCAAACGGGTCATCAAACCCAAAGCGTTGCGCCTGCTTCCGTAACGCCTCCCCACCGAGTTCCACACCCAGGGATGCAAAGGCCGTGTTGCAGGAGATCACCATGGCGTCATGGAGGGACATCTCATCCGTGGAGGAGCAGGCGTGGTCTCCAAAGTTGCGCAGGTCATGGGTGGTTCCCGGCAGGGTGAACCGGTGCGGCGCTGGGATCGACTGATCGGCATTGCGCAAGTACCCCGTCTCCAGCGCGGCAGCGGCAGGGATGAGTTTGAAACTCGAACCTGGGGGATACAGGGCGCCGATGGTGCGGTTGATGAGGGGATCATTGTCCGCACCCACCAGATCCGTGAAGTTGGAGGAGGCTTGCCCGGTGGAGAGCACGGCAAGATCATTAGGGTTGAACGAGGGTTTGGACACCATGGCCAGGATTTTCCCGGTGGCCGGTTCCACCGCCACCACGGCACCACGTTGCCCACCCAGAGCATCCCAGGCGGCTTTCTGTACGGCGGGGTTCAGGGTGAGTTCCACGGATGCGCCTTGGGTTTCGCGGCCCATGAACAAGTCCTGCATCCGCTCCATCCACATGGCGTTGGCTTGTCCGTTGAGGAACGCGTTTTCCGTGTTCTCAATCATGGTGGTGCCGTTGGCGATGGAGAAGAATCCCGTGACCGGGGCAAAAATCTGCGCCTGATCGGCATCGCCACCCATGTAGCGGCGCTGGAACCCAAAGGGTGAATCCACTTCCACGGATTCGGCCAGCGTTGTTCCTTGAGCCATGATGGGGCCGCGATGGTTGCCGTACTCGCGGTAGAGTCGTCGAACATTGCGCCCGTTGTTGTTGAGCGAGTTGGCCTCGTGGAACTGAATCCACGTGGTGGACGCCATGATCGCAATGAAGAGCACAGTGACAATGGTGGCAATGCGCCGAAGGGACTTATTCATTGTGTCCCTCCGCTCACCGGGGCAATCATTTCTGTGGCGTCCTCATCCGGAGGGAGTTCCCGGGGGAGGGCATCCATCATCTCGGTGGCATCGTTGGATGGCGATCCTGAAACGATGGCAGGGGTGTCTGACTGTCCTACTACCACGTACCCCTGAGATTCGTCGCCATTGACAGGGGCAACCTCGCCGAGTCCGGGATCTATGGAGGGACGCCGGGCCTCGTTGGAGATGCGGATGAGGATGGCAATGACTATCCAGTTGGACAGAAGGGATGTTCCCCCTTGAGCCATGAACGGTACGGTCAATCCGGTTAGCGGGAGGAGGCGTGTGACTCCTCCGACGATGATGAACAGTTGCCACGCAATGAGGAAGGCCAGTCCACCGGCCAGGACTTTTCCGAAGCCGTCACGGACGTCAATGGCGGTGCGCAGACCGCGTTCGACGATGAGGAAGAAGACCACCAGGACGGCCAGCAAACCCGTGAGGCCCAGTTCTTCACCGAGGGAACTGTAGATGAAGTCTGAGAAACTCAACGGGACCAGGTAGGGGTGGCCGTGGCCGAGGCCGGTGCCGAGCAGACCGCCGTTAGCGAGTCCAAAGAGTCCGGACACGAGTTGGAAGGAACCCCCGGCACGGTCAATGACCGCAGGGTCCATGGCGTGGAGCCAGCCGTCAAAGCGTTGGGAGACGTGAGGGAATGCTTGGACGGCAAAGTAGCCGCCTGCTCCCACCAGGCAGAATCCAATGAGAACCCAGGAGAACCGTTGCGTTGCTAAGTAGAGCATGGCCACAAACAGCCCGAAGAGCATCAGGGACATCCCCATGTCCGATTGCATGACCAGGACGGCTATTGCGGCCACCCAAACAATGAGGATGGGGCCCAGATCTCGGAACCGGGGGAACTGGATGGGGCCGAGTTTTGGTCCTGCCAGGGTGAGGTTGTCCCGGTTGTTGAAGAAGTATCCGGCAAAGAAGATGGCCAGGAATATCTTGGCAAACTCACCCGGTTGGATGGACATGCCGGCAATCTGAATCCAGATGCGCGCTCCGTTGATCTCCATGCCGAGGCCCGGAATCATGGGGCTCAGCAGCAGGATGAGGCCCACAATTCCGGAGGTGTAGGTGAAGCGGCGCAAGGTGCGGTGTTCCCGCAGGATGATCAGGACCGCCGCAGCCACCACCACGGACACCGCAGCCCACTGGGTTTGCCGAATGGCGTTGGCTCCGGCAGCGCCAGCGGGGGCCAGGTCCAAGCGCAGAATCATCACGATGCCAAGCGCGTTGACCAGGACCACGGCTGGGAGAATGATTTGGTCAGCCCACGGGGCAACAAAGCGGATCACGAGGTGCATGAACAGGGCGATTCCCACCATGGAGGCCGATTCCAGCCAGAACGTGTCCGGAAGTTCGCCGTTCATCACGTAGCCCACCATGGCAAAACCGCCGATCCCGATGCCCAGGGCCAGCAAGAGCAGGAAGATTTCGGCAATGCGCCACGGCTTCTTGAAGGTGGGTTCGGCGCCGAAGATATCCGTGAGGTCCTCAGGTGTTGCCTGGCTTGGCGATGAGGTGTCGGAGACCATGGGTGGAGAGAGGTCCGGGGAGAGGGTGCCCGGTGAGGTGCCTGGTGATGAGGTGCTCGGGGATAAGGTGCCTGGTGAAGTGAAGCCCGGTGAGGTGACGGTCACGAGTCCACCTCCGGCGTTGGAGAGGTGGCCGGGTCTGCGGTGGGTTCAGCCGTGGGTTCCGACGTGGGTTCGGCATCTTGGCCAGGCTCTTGAACAGGCGGGTCCACCGCAGAGGCCTGTGACTCGGCAATGATGGTCTGTGCGCGGGCCCTGGCATCACGCAGGGTTTGCTCGGGAATACCATCTTGCAGAAGCGCTACCCAGTTCTCGGGCAAGGTGTCCACGGCAACATCGGTGACATCCACCTCATGGGACAGTTCTAGCGGGCCGATGGTTTGGGGAATGCCCCGGAACACCGCCACGTTGCCCTGATAGACACCCACAAAGTACTGGTCCTGAGTCCAGCGGTAGCCCTGCCACATGCCGAGCGCAAGGGCAGCAAGGATGCCTACGGTCACCACGGCGGCAACAATCGGGTGGCGTTTGGGGGCGGCCTTGCCTCCGTCATCAGCAAAATAGGCGGGAATCAGGATGGTGTCATCTTCCAGGACCCCCAGCACTTCACTGCCGGTATCTGCCACCGGTTCGGTCAAGGTTTCCAGGTCTGATTCGGCAGCGGAAGCGGGATGTTGCCGGGTGACAGAGGAGGCAGGTGGTGGAGGTGGTGATGCTGGTGATGCCAAGGCCGAGGATGACCCGGCGGTTCGGGCTGTGGCCGAGGGGGCACTGGGGGAGGAGGCACTACCTGCCGCGGTGGGAAGTTCACTGACAGGAATGGGGCCCGTATCAGCATCATCAAAGGCATCACTGGCAGCCGCTTCAAGGACCACCCGGTTCACCAGATCTGGTTGAGGCCCGCCCGTGGCGGCAGCACCGACGATGAGCGAGGGAGACACCTCACCATCGTCGGGGACAATATCTGCCACCACTGCCGTGATATTGTCACTGCTCTGACCTTCCTTGGCAGCATCAATGAGCGTCCGTGCGGCAAGGTCAGGGTCAGCAATGCTGGCCAAGATATCCTGCATGAGGCCCAGGGTGGCATACCCGGACAGGCCGTCCGAACACAGCATCCAGCGGTCGCCTTGGCGTGCATCCAGCACCGAAAGATCCGGCCGGAGGTCCAAGTCAAAATCTCCCAGAACGCGCATCACCACATTGCGCTGAGGGTGATATTCGGCCTCTTCTGCGGTGATGCGGCCCGTGTCCACCAAGTGCTGAACAAAGGTGTGGTCCACCGTGATTTGGGTGAGAACGCCGTCACGCAGGAGGTAGGCACGGGAGTCTCCCATGTGGGCCAGGACCAGGGAATCCTCCGCGCGAAGCAGCGCCGTGACGGTGGTCCCCATGCCGTGCAACGTGGGGTTGATGCGGGTGGCGCGGATGATGGCCTCGCGGGCTTTGTCAAAAGCCTCCTCTACATCTTCCGTGGCGCTCGCCTTGGTGTGCGTGGTGTCATTCAGGTGATCGAGGGAGGCAATGGCAATGGAGGAGGCCACGTCACCACCGGCGTGTCCGCCCATGCCATCGGCAACAATGAGGATGTTTTCCCCCACAAAGGCGGAGTCCTGGTTGCTGGCGCGCACCAGTCCCACATCGGAAGTTGCCGCCGCTTTAGCCCTGAAGGTCACGCCTCACCCCTGCAACTCGAGGACGCTGCGTCCAATGCGAACGGCGGTGCCGATACCGAGGGGAACAACGCCGTGAATCTGTTGATCGCCCAGGAACGTGCCATTGGTGGAGTTGAGATCCTCCAAGAACCATTGATCGCCTTGGGGGAAAATGCGCGCGTGGCGGGATGACGCGTAGTCATCATCAATCACCAGGGTGCATCCGGGGGCTCGTCCAATGAGGATGGAGGAGGCCGTTAACGGAACCTGAGTTCCCACCAAGGAACCGGAGAGCACGGTGAGTTTGGTGGGCTTGGGGGGCGCTGGCGGGGTGTCCTTGGCGGGCTTAACAGTAGCGTTGCGGTTTCTTCTGACTCCACCACCAGCCAAGCGTGCGCGGGTGGACACGTCACGGCGGAGCACGCCCACGGCGATCAGCACAAAAATCCACAGGAGCGCCAAATATCCCAGGCGGAGAAGGGTGAACGTCAATTCACTCATGGTTCACCACTCACCAATCCTCTGTTGTGGGGGCGTTACCGGACCAGAACATAATACGAGTCCTGCCGATGGTGAGCGTGTTGCCATCCAGGAGGGTTGCCGCCGGAACGCGATGTCCTTCTACATACAGCCCGTTGGTGGAGCCCAAGTCTGTGGCTACTACACCGTCCGGGGTGGCGCGAATTTCCAGGTGCCGGCGGGAGACTCCCGGATCATCCACCACAATATCGGCGCTGGCGTCACGGCCAATGACCGTCACGGCACCCGTCAGGAGATATCGCTGACCGTCAATGTCCAGCAGCGGGTGGCGGTCCTGGGTGGCGGCTGTGGCGGGGGCAACAGCGCCGCGAACGGAGGCTGAGGTCACGGCGAATCGGCCAGGTGCTTGGGAGACGTTTTCATGGAACTGGACGGAGACGGGACCGGCAAAGGCATAATGCTGGGTGGCGGCATACTCCGTGAGATTCCCGGCGAGTTCCTGGGCCAAGGTGTCCGCGCCCCACGCTTCAATCTGATCCAGATCAGCAGAAGCCATCTCCAGAATGTATTCGTTGGGCGCAACGGTGCGGGCCTGGCCCACCACAGCGGCGCGGTCATCCATCTCACGTCGCAAGCGCGTAGCGAGTTCCACGGGTTTGATGTCACCCCGTCCGCCCAGGGAGAAAGCATTGTTGACGGCGCTCTCCACACCGCGCTCAATCTTATCCAGTACTCCCACCGTTCTCCTCCTGGTCTCCTGGGGTTCGGGACTCTGCCGGGCTTGGGGTTTTGCCACGGCAAGCGAAAGCCACGCACACTACTGCGATGGTAGGCGCCTTTGGGCTCTGAGACCTTGCCATCCGTCAGCGTGTGGCGGACGTGTTAGGAGACTGTCACGTAATTCACCAATGTTTCACATTTGGGGAGTCAGTTCTGGACTAGAGGTGTTGTGTGGTGCGACGAGGGATTTGAGTGCGCGCGGTGGTGGTGCTACAGTTATTGGGCTGGTGAGACGGTCAGGAACCATCTTGACGTCTTGAGGCTCACGCGCTTGTTTCACAACAAGTTTCATCGCCTCGGTACTGCACTCGAGTAAACTCGGATGCAGTACACTCGGCTCACGCGCTTGTCTGACGACAAGCGCTCTGGGCTCGGAAGTGAACTCGCGCAAGCGCAGTTCGCTTCTCTCACCTGCAAGCGCTTGTGGCGGAATTGGCAGACGCGCACGGTTCAGGTCCGTGTGCCCGAAAGGGCGTGGGGGTTCAACTCCCCCCAAGCGCACACACGATTGAGGCGAGAGCCATGAGAGTTCACTCTCATGGCCGAGCCGATTGAGAGTGTTGACGAGTGCGCGAAGCGCGCGAGGAGCACATCAAAAATTGCTCGGTCCAACGGACCGGGCCATTTTTGATATTGGCCTGTGGAGTTGAACATCCGATTGAACCGAACTGTGAACGCTTGCGTACACGAGTGAGGTGATTGAGAGATGTTGCCGGAGCGAAGCGACTAACACCCGTGAGGGCGTTTGACGCTCATGCGGGGGGCCTGGTGGGCCGCCGCATAGTCAAACGACGCGTGGCGAGGCCGGTAGGCCGAGGTAGCGGGTGCTGATCGGCGGAGCCGATCGCCTACTCCCCCCAAGCGCACTGTGGAGTTGACCCCAAAAGGAGCAGTTGACGTCGTTTTGGTAGTCGCGTAATGTGACTACAACATTGTAGTCACGCGGGAGTCATGATGAAGTACACGGGGAAGGTCACCAGTCCGCAATCGCTGGGGCGCATTTTGCAGCAGGCTCGCCTGATCAACGGGTGGAGTCAGCGAGAACTCGCTGACCGTCTCGGCACCACACAACGCTACATCTGGGAGATTGAGGCGGGAAAGCCATCCATCTTCACCGACCGTCTCTTTTCCTACCTGCACATCACCGGAACCGACCTCACCGCAACGATCTCGAAGAAGGACTCTCATGACTAAGTTAGTTGTTGAGTTGTATGGAATCGTCATCGGCCACCTCGTGGGAGAGGGGGATAACTTTGACTTCGGCATTTCTGCTGATGCCCTGGAGCGCTTTGGATTGGACAGCCAGGTGCTTTCACTGGCAATCCCTCTTGTCCCGCACCTACCTCGGAACCGACAAGCGCGCAGAAGGAACTTCTTTGCCGAGTTGCTTCCTGAAGGTCCAATGCGGATCAGGCTGGCCGCCGCCGCGGGCGTTCCAGTAGGTGACACCCTCGGCATGCTTCGTCAGTATGGCCGAGATGTGGCCGGCGCCCTGTGTATCTGGGATCCCACATCCCCGGGAGAACCCCTGACCCCATCATGTGAACTGCTGACAGAGATGGGGGTGGCAGACTTGTTGCGAAATGTAGCTACTTACCCCCTGGGCAATAAACCTGTTGGCGGCAAGACATCGCTGGGTGGAGTCCAGGACAAGATCACCCTGGTGCACCGTGCAGCAGAGGAACAGTGGGCACGAGCCCTGGACGGCTACCCAACAACCCACATCATGAAGCCAATGTCCATCCGGCATCCAAGCATCATCTTCGACGAGGAATATGGCTCGCGATTCGCACGGGCATTGGGCTTAGCATCCTTTGCCACGGAACTCCGCCATTTTGATGGCGCTCCCGCTCTGGTGATTGAGCGATTTGATAGGGCCCCCGGGGCTGTTCCACAGCGGATTCATCAAGAAGACTTCAATCAAGTGCTAGGCGCGCGTGGCGACCAGAAGTACCAGCGATACGGAGGAGTGGTTTCTCTCCGACGGGTTGCCTCCCAACTGAGCGGGAGTGGTGATTCCCGAGGAGTGCGCCTGTTGGCGCGATTGGCGGTACTCTCGGTAGCGCTCGGGAACCTTGATCTCCACGCCAAGAATATTTCGCTCCTTCACCCTGCCGATGGAACAGTGACCCTGGCCCCTGCGTATGACGTTGTTCCACAGGCCCATCTTCCCAGTGACGGAGAAATGGCCATGGCAATCGACGGCGAGTATCGGCACGCCTCCCTCACCCAAGACCATCTCGCACGCGAACTGTCGAGTTGGGGGGTCCGCTGCGCATCCACCCTCGTCGTCGAATGTCTGGAAGAAATCCTTGACGTAGCTGAGTCAGAAACTCCCGACGAACGGGCGTATGTACACCTTCAAGACACGATCCGATCCTTCACCACCAACCTCCTGGCGGGCTACCCCGTAGGTAGGCCCGAGGGTGATTGATCGTTGGGTTCGGCGGTGATCCGGGACACCCCCATGCGACGATAGTTACACCAACTTCACGGCGGAGAAGTAGTCTGAGTGGCCGTTGACTTTGGCGGTGTAATCGTGATCGGAGATGCGTGGCTGGTGGGCGTCGAATCCCACGGGGCCCACTGCGGGCGCAGGTTCGGCAGCGCCGTAGAGCGCTAACAACACGGGATCGTGTCCCGAGTAATAATTGTTCACCATGGCACTCACCGCTTTGTTCAAGGCACCCCAATCGTGATCGCGCGAAATCGCCGCACCGGTGAGGTGAACCTCCTGCAATCGTCCAGCCGCCCCGGACGCGCCAAGCGTCAACCCCGCGTAGGACATCAGGCGTGCTCCTAGGCTATGCCCCACCAGGACCACGGAGGTGCCGGGGTCCAAGGCCCGGATTTGATCCGCGAGTTGCTTCCCTGCCTGTTCGGCATGTTGTTTGGCGATGGTCCAGGGGTTGCCTTCCAGGGAGTCTTTCAGACTGGATACGCTTGCGCCTGCTTTCCCGGTCAGCATGCCTTTCACCACCTGGCCACTGGCTTTGAGCCAGGACCCAAAATCGAGTTGTTGTTGAGCGCCCCAGTTGACCCGGCACACAGGTGATTGGGGGAACTTGGAGTCAATGAGCGGCTTGAAGTTGCCCCAGCCCGTTTCCCCTTCGGACAAGAAGCCGTTGGCAAAGAGCACGGTGGGGCCGGTGCCGTCCCGGAGTTTAGTGACAGCGAACGCTGCGTCCACGGCGGGCCCGGCCAGCGGTTGCGCCAGCGGGGCCAGGCACATGGGAGGACCAGCGGCAGCCGCTGCGGCTGCGGAGTTGGCAACGGGACCGGTCATGGCAGCGCGCAACGCGTTTGCAGAACTCACCTTCTCATTGTGCGCCACGGAACTCCCGCGTGCATTCCGGACCCATCCCGCTCGCCGAACCACCATCTGCACGCCTGATTCGTCGTGGGCCCGGATCTCTCACCTATACGGCCTCATTAGGTGAGTCATCCGGGCCCACAAGGGTTGTCAGCGTACTGATCCGGGCCCACGAGGGTTGTCGGCACTCTCATCCGGGCCCACAAGGTGCGACGATGGGGTGGTGCGGCCAGCGAGAGGGGGTACAACGAGGGTGGCGGGGTCAGGTGGTATGGATCAAGCGCCTACCTAGAAGTTAGGGCCCGGCAAACAGGCCTTCGCCGGAGATGAAACGTTGCCACCAATTCCGAGGCGGCGGGGTTTCGGCGGACTCGTCGTCAGGCTCGTCGGAAACCACCTCGGGCTCAATGTACCCCCGGTACCAGCGGGATGATTCTGCCCATAATCGTTCCCGCACGGGTGCAGCGGACAACGTGACGTCATGCAGGGCCCCTTCGAGGCGAACCAGTGTGACCACGTCTCCCAGCCAGGGAACCCGTTGCGCCACGGCTTCTACATTGATCACGGTGTCATTCCTGGTCATGTCCTCGCCCCAGCGCAGAGGCGGGGCAAATTTGGCACTGAGGAACACCAGAATGGGGATGTCAATGTGCAACCCGTGAGCCACCGCTTCATGGGCATCAAACACGGCGGTGATCCAGGCCGGGGTGGCCTGCCACGTGACGTCGGGTCGCCACGCGGGGTCCACGGTCCACTCGCCGTCATACCGGTTGGAAATGGACCGCGAGTAGAACCCGGGATCAATGTTGACAATGTGGCTGCGAGGCGCCATGGCCGCCTGTACGCGGAACGGCACTTCCAGGGCTTTGCGGCCCACGTCCCCGGCTTGGAATTCCAGCCACGGCGAGTTCAGGACCAACCCCACGGCCCGGCCGGGATGCCGCGGCACCCAGGTGGACCACACCAGTCCTCCGGTGGAGTGTCCCATCAATACCAGAGGTGCATCCTCGCCGATGACGGCAAGGGCCGCCTCGATATCGTCGTCGTACTGGTCAAGCGAAGTGACATAGCCGGGTGTCTGGCCGGGGCGCAACGAGCGGCCATATTTGCGCAAGTCAAGCGCGTGAAACCGCACGCCGAGGGATTCCCAAAAATCGGCAAGGTGGGTCTGGAAGAAGTAGTCACACCAGCCGTGAAGGTAGAGCAGGTTGATAGCCGCGGGCCCGTCACCGTGTCCAGCCTTGGCCCGACGAACGAGGGTGGCCACCAGTTCTCCCTCGTCATCCTGACCGAGCGGCAATGTGAGAGCCTCGTATCCGGGCAGGACGTCCGGCTGCCACTGAGGATCGCCAGAGTTCATAATCGCAAAGTAGCACGCCACCGAGGCAACTCCGCCCGGCGCGGCGGCCCGAAGGCGCCACTTCACCAATGTTGAACAATCAGGCCATCTACGGCTAGAGTTACTGTATGGCTACTGACACGCGGCGTCTGACCTTCCTCCTTGCGGTGTACCGAGCCGGAGGCGTGCTGGCGGCTGCAGAACTGCTGGGGGTGACCCCCTCGGCGGTGTCTCAACAGATCTCGCGTTTGGAAGCCGAGGAAGGGTTCCCCGTCCTGGAACGTGGACCGCGCGGTGTGACGCTGACCGCTCCGGGAAAGATTCTGGCCGAAGCCGCAGAACGCATTGAAGCCGAATTGGTGTCCGCCAACCAGGCCATTGCCTCCCTGGGGGACGGCGTTGCGGGGAAGGTGTCCATTGGCGGATTCCAAACAGTGATCCGGGCCGTCATTGCCCCGGCGCTGCCACGCCTGAGGGACTCGTATCCAGGCATCGAACTGGATGTCCAAGAGCGCGAACCTGAAGTGGCACACCGTATGCTGCGGTCTGGTGACCTGGACATTGTAGTGGTGGAACGGGACGCGGACACGCGCGGAACCCCCCACAAGGGACTGGCTGAAATTCCCCTGCTGGACGAACCGTGGCGCCTCATCATCCCGGCCAGCCATCCCGTCCCGCAGCGGTTGAGTGATGTGGCCCATTTGACTTTTGTCAACGGCGAGGAAGGCACAGCGGCGGACCGTGCCCTGAGGCGGCTTGAGTACCAACTGGGCTGCGCCATTGACCGGCGGCATTCCACCTTTGATTTTGACACCACCATCACGCTGGTGTCCGCGGGGCAAGGGGTGGCTTTGGTTCCCGCTCTCGCTCTGGAAGGCCGCCTGCACGCGCCCATCAATGCAGTGAGGCTGACTGGGTTGGGTGCTCGGAGGCTTTACGCCCGCCACCGCAGCGGACGGCACGAGCCGAGTGCTGCCGTGATGGCCGTGATTGACCAGATGGTGGTCATTGCTGATGACCTGGACCTGCGGTAACGCCCATGAATGCTCCGTTAGTGATTCCCGACGAGGTGGGCGGTCAACACCGCAGGCTTGTGGTAGCCGCCGCTCTGGTTGATTCCCTGGAATGCCCTACAAAGATGCTCGCTGCCCGGCGGACGCATCCGGACTACGCTGCGGGAAAGTACGAGTTCCCTGGCGGCAAGGTGGAAGAATGCGAGCAGCCTGCTGAAGCCCTCCTGAGGGAGTTGCGGGAGGAACTGGGGATTGAGGTGGAACTTGGTCCAGAGATTCCTGGACCGGACCACCTCAGCGGCCATGACGGATGGTTCATTACGGATCGCCACATCATGCGGGTGTGGCTGGCCCGGCTCGTGTCAGGGGTTCCCGTACCCAGGGTGGACCATGATCATGTGCGCTGGTTGACGGCCTCCACGGTGATGTCTGTTGACTGGTTGGAGGGTGACCTCCCGATTGTGCGGGAGTTGGCGCGCAGACTGTTCCAGGGTTGATGCGCAGGCTCCCAGAGTCTCAACTGACCGGCTCGTCCACCCGTTCCTCGCGAGCGATACGAGCCACCGCGAGGGACAGAATCATCAGCACGGACAACGCTAGGAGTGCCCTGCGGATTCCCACGGAATCGGCCAACATGCCGAGCAGGGGAGGTGCCCCCAACATCGAGATGGAAGAGAAGGTACTCACCACGGAAACGCGGGCGGCGGCCTTGTACGGATCATCGGCGGCAGCGGCCATGGCTACGGGCCAGGCCATCGCAGCGCCCATGCCCCACAGGATGATGCCCAACCAGGCCAGGGGCAAGGTGGGGGCCAGGCTGAACAGCAGCAAACCCGTCAACGCGGTGCCACCGCAGACGTACAGCACGGGCACTCGGCCATGCCGCGTGATGAGTCCCGCACCAAATACGCGCACAATCAGCATGGAGATGACAAAGGTGCCGTAAGCCAAAGCGCCATACTGATCCGGGATGTCAAAGCCATCCACCACGCCAAGGTTGAGCCAGTTGGAGGCGGCTCCTTCCGAGGCGGTGGCGGCCAGGAGCACAATGCCGATCAGCAGCGTGCGGGATTCAGTCCAGGCTGCACGTACGGCATACGGCGCGCGGACGGTTCCTGTTCCGGTACTAGCTCCAGCACCCGCTCCCGTGCCAACCCCGGCACCTACCCCAGTGCCACTCCCTATCGACGAGCCACTGGTAGTTTCAGCGGCCGGGGCGTCCACTCCGGGAGCAGATTTTGCTGCCGCCTTCTTGGGCAGCGCCCGCAGCGGCTCGTCCTGGAGTTCGGTGGCTGGTGGAATGAGGAGGATGCGCACGCCGAAGCACACCAGGGCAATGCCGATGACGTGCCAACCGGCGTGAATGTGGAGGTGGGCCGTGATGGCCGCAATGACGGCTCCCAAGGCGGCACCCACGGGGAACGCAGCATGGAGTTGGGGAAGCACCGCATGTCCCAGCATTTTCTCCACCCGGGCGCCCTCCAGGTTACTGGTGGCGTTAGCAAAGGGGTTGGATACCCCGTTGAGGAAGATGCCTACGGCAAACACCGGGACGGAGCCCCGTAGTACGCCGATGCCTAGGA
The DNA here is from genome assembly GCA_031256435.1 of Cellulomonadaceae bacterium. Classification (GTDB taxonomy): domain Bacteria; phylum Actinomycetota; class Actinomycetes; order Actinomycetales; family Cellulomonadaceae; genus Xylanimonas. The sequence continues at coordinate 22,719 of JAIRQO010000055.1, read as the reverse complement.
TCACCATCCCGAGCATGGCAAGCCAGTTGCCAATGGTGAGGGTGGCGCGTGAACCAATGCGAGGAATCACGGCCCCCACAAAGGCCACCGAGATGAGGGAGCCAATGGCACCCAGCACAATGATGGAACCGATCTCGCCATCGGTCATCCCCAGCGCGGAACGGATGGCGGGCATGCGGCCACCCCAGGCCGTGACCACCACGCCGAACACGCCAAACATGGCGATGAGCGAGGTGCGCACGTGTTTGGCGGTGGCGTACTGGGCGGTGCCCGGTTCCAATGCCAAACTCGACGAAGGTGATGTAGTCACAAAGCCTCAACTTAAAGGTGCGAAGGGGTCAGACGAAGGCGCGGGCGGGTGCGCGGTGTCACACGGTTCCTGGGTGAGGGGTGAAGATTGCTCCAGCATCCAGGCGAATCCACACCGTACACTACGTCACGGTTGGCCAGACGTCCAACGCATCCAGTTGGGAGCGCAGGCTCAGGCCGTCGCGGGCATTGGCTGTGGGCACGGACATGGGCACGGGCACGGAGGCTGAGCCAGCCTTGCTCGCGCCCGTGCCTTCACCACCGCTCCCCGCCGGACCCCCAGCCGCCGTGCGCCCACCCGAATCCCGCTGCGGTTTCACCAGGTGCGTTGCCACACCGGCAATCCGCTGCGGGTAGCGCGAGGCAATCTCGGCATACACCTGGGGGTCGGATTGTCCATCGTCGCCAATGAGAAGCCACGTCACCTGAGGGAAGGTTTCGATGAGCCACTGGAGTTCCACGCGTTTATGTTGTGGGCCGGAGCGGAACCATCCCGTGGCGGTGGGGCCAAAATCGGTGAGGAGTTTGGGGCCGCGCGGGTAGCCAAAGGAGGTGAAGAATCGTTCCAGATTACGGAAACTGTTCCACGCTCCGGCGGACAGGTAAATGAAGGGCGCGGTGGGCTGGCGAGTAGCGAGCCACCGGTAGAGCTGCGGCATTCCGGGCACGGCACGGCGGGAACTGGGCCGCGCCAGGAAGGTGTTCCACAGTGCCACGGCGAGCCGAGGGACGGAGGTTTCCATGATGGTGTCATCAATATCGGAGATGACGCCGTACTGGGAATCGGGCCCAATAATGAGTACGTGACCCACCCGCATCATGGGTCCGCGTCCCGTGGTTTGGAGCACCACACGCTGCCACCCGGGTTCCAAGGAAGAGCCCTCCACCAGGTCAATGACCGTATCAACGTATCCGGCGCGGTCACAGGTGACCTCCACGCGGGTGGAGCCGATAGTCACAATGATGGTCTCGCCAGCGGCGGGTAAGGTCATATAGGAGCGGAACCCTCGGTCCACGGCCATGGGGGAGCCGCGTCCCACGCGGCGAGGTGAGGTGAGCACGCGGGCCAGGACCCGCACGGAGGTGGGGGTTCCGAGGCCAATGAACGGATCGATCCGGGGCAGCCAGCCGAATGCGCGACGAGCAAGGAGGGTCATCCACCCGTGAACATGATCCTCCACCATGGCTGACAGGTGTGGACGCTGCGAGGGATGCAGCGTGGCGTCATGGACGGTCACAGCATCACCCTCACCCGATGCCCAGCGCGCTGAGCCACGAGGCCGGCAACGCGGCATAGCCCACAAAAGCCACAATATCAATGAGCGTGTGCGCAATCACCAGGGGCAGAATCCGGTTGCGACCCCACCGGCTGCGGTACCACCACGCAAAGAACGCCCCCATCACCATATTGGCAAAGAAGGGTCCGATCCCTTGGTACAGATGGTAGGTGCCGCGCAGGATGGAGGAGAAGGCCATGAAGCGCCAATCAATCCTGGACACCGAGGGAGACCAGCCAATATCTCGGGTGCGTTCAAAGAGGTAGCCCACCACCACTACTTCCTCCAGCACGCCATTTTGGAAGGCGGAGAGCACCAACACGGGAATGGTCCACCACGCGGGATTCAGCGCACTGGCCTGCACGTTCACCGTGATGCCCAGCACCCTGCTCATCGCAAAGAAGGCTAGGCCGGGGATTCCCACCGCTGCGGCTAACCCCACTCCATAGCGGAAGTCACGCGCGGGGCGAGCGGGCGTCAATCCCAGAACGGTGGTCACGGAGGCGCGCTGGCCACGGGCATTGAGCAAGTAAATGGCCAGCGCCACGGGGACTAGGGCAAAGATGATGGACAGCAGGTTGTACGTCAAGTCCACCATGGGGCGCTCGGACAGCGTGGGGTTCAGCGTGGCTGTTTGATGTGCCAGGGGAGTGGAGTCCGTCAGGCGAACAATCAGGGAAACAATGGAGTACACGGCAGACTTCCCCAGGCTCAGCGCCAGGAGGATGGCAATCTCCCATCGGATCACCCTGGTTGCGCGCACCAGTCAAGGCTACTGTGATGCGTGGTGAGGTGCAGCGCACGCTGCACCGGGGCGCATGATAGGCGATGATAGTACCCATGGATATGCTGGCCGTGGTGCTCGTGGGCCTAGTGGCCGTCATTGGGGTGACGGCACTCGCCCCCAAACTCGGCATGGCGGCGCCCCTGCTCCTGGTGCTCCTCGGCGTGGGAATCTCCTTCATTCCCGGCATGCCTGCGGTGGAAATTGAGCCGGAGTGGATTTTGGCGGGGGTGCTCCCGCCGCTTCTGTATTCCACGGCTGTTGCTCTCCCGACGATGGATTTCCGGCGTGATTTTGCCGCTATTGGCATGTTGTCCGTGGCTTTGGTGGTGCTCTCTGCGGGGCTGCTGGGACTGGTGTTTTGGTCCTTCATTCCGGATTTGGGCCTGGCGGGCGGGATTGCGCTGGGTGCGATCCTGTCCCCTACGGACGCAGTAGCCACCGCCATCACTAAACGGCTAGGCGGTCCGCCACGCGTTGTCACGGTGCTGGAAGGTGAAGGCCTGCTCAACGATGCCACCTCCCTGGTACTCCTGCGTTCCGCAGTGGCCGCCACTGCCGCCACCGTGGAATTCGGTTCCGTGGTGGGGGACTTTGTGTGGGCCGTGGTGGGTGCCGTACTGACCGGCGTTCTGGTGGGATGGGCGGGCTTAGTAGTCCGCAAACGGCTGGGGTCAGCAGAACTCAGCACCGCCGTGTCCTTCCTGGTGCCCTTTGCCGCCTTCATTCCCGCCGAACACCTCCATGCCTCGGGCCTCGTGGCCGTGGTGACGGCGGGTCTGGTAACGGGACACGGTGCTGCCAAACACCTCTCTCCGCAGGATCGGCTCTTTGAACACACCAACTGGAGCACCCTGGAGGGCCTGTTGGAAGGTGCCGTGTTCCTGGTAATGGGGTTGGAACTGGCCACCATGGTGGGTGACGTGTTGCTGGACCACGGCAGGATCTGGCTGGCCATGGGGTTGGCGGTGTTGGCAGCAGTGTTGGTGTTGGTGATTCGCGCGCTCTTTGTGGCACCGTTGCTGTGGCGCGTGTCCGTGAGGTCCAAACGGCGCGCCGCTCAGCGTGAACGGTTGAATGCGGTGACGGAACGCCTGGATGCCAAACTGAACGCAGAAGGCGTGGGAGACGTCATCACCCTTGGTCCGCAGACCACCGTGATTGCGGGCTTGGATGAAGCACTGGCGCACGCTGAGCCAGCACAGTGGAGGGTTTCGGGTGGGCCGTTTGCCGCTTCATCGTCGAACGATCAGGTGACGGCGGGTGCCGCAGGGAGTAATGCCGCAGGGGCGGATGCCCTAGGCGATAACACGAACCCTTGCCCACCCGCCTGGCTGCCGCACGGGGAGGTGCCTCCGGCCCCCAGTGCCGAGGGTGCCACCGTCACCGTTCCCAGTCCGGTAGTTCCTGCCGCTGGGGTGCCGAGCCCGGTGGTCCGTGCCGCCGAACGTGTTCAGAAGCATGTTGCCCAGCAGGGCGGCCTCCCACAACGCGTGCCACGGTCCGTGGAAGTGCCCACGGAACGCGTGGAGAAATTGCGATACCGCCTGGTGCGGAGCGTGGCTGATGCTGACTACTTGATGACCAAGCCGCTGGGACGGCCTGAAGGCATCTTGATTGTATGGGCGGGGATGCGAGGCGTGGTCACCTTGGCCGCTGCCCAAACACTTCCGCGCACCTTCCCGCACCGTTCCATGGTGGTGTTGTTGGCTTTTGCCGTGGCAGCGGGCACGCTGCTGGTTCAGGGGGGCACCCTGCCGTGGGTGCTGAGGCGCCTGAACCTGGTGGGTACGGGAGAATCCTCAGCGGAAGATGACCTCAGCCTGCGCCGCACCTTGGAAGCCGCGTCACGCGAATTGCTGGAGGACCCCAACCTTCACCGCCGAGACGGGAGTCCCTACGATCCCGAGATTGTGGGGCGTGCGCTGGATTACATGCTCAGTGAGCAAATGACCTCGGAGGTGGACGCCGAGGAATCGGCAGAGCAATTGGCGCAATACCGCGAATTGCGGATCCGAACCATCAAGGCGCAACGCAAGGCGTTGCTGAAAGAGCGCAGCGAAGGAACGCGGGATTCCCACCAACTCAGCACCACGTTGGCCACGCTGGATGCCGAGCAAATCACCTTGGAGATGAAGGTGGATTCAGCCTTAGATTACTCCGGTGGCGAGGAAGTGGTGGGGTAATTCGCGTCCGGCGGGGACGCGCAGCGGGAGCCAGGAACCGGCCTCAGCGCGCCGTGAGTTAACGCCTCCGTCAGAAAAACCATAAATTGCTATCATGACCACCAAGGAAAAGGCTTCGCAGCCGATTACCGAAACTCAGGCACTGGACCGCCTCAACGTGCGGATGTCCTTGCCCGAGCAACTGCGTGATGATACGCGTTACCTGGGACGGCTGCTCGGCCAGATTCTGCAGGAAGCCGGCGGGCAGGACCTGCTCGATGACGTGGAGAATCTGCGGAGCCTGTCCATCAGGGCCTACGCCGAGGATGCCCAGCACCGCACTGCCTTGCTCAACGAGGCCGCTGCCCTGGTGGAAACCTTCAGCGTGGAGCGTGCCGATCAGATTGCGCGAGCCTTCACCTGCTACTTCCACTTGGCCAATGTGGCCGAAGAATTCCACCGCGTCCGCGTAGTGCGCGCCACCGGGGATTCCTCCGCACTGGGTGACCCGCCCGTGGACGAGTCCATTCCGGCTGCCGTGGATCAACTGGCCGAAGAAGTGGGCCGCGAGGAAGCCCTGAAGCGGCTGTCCGAGATTGAATTCCGCCCCGTGCTGACCGCCCACCCCACCGAGGCACGCAGACGAGCCGTGTCCCGCGCGCTGCGCAGGATTTCAGACATCCTCTCCACCCGGGACACGCTGCACCCATCAGGAACGCGCGCCGCGGAACTGGAGCGCCACCTGCTGGCAGAAATTGACATCCTGTGGCGTACAGCGCCGCTGCGGTTGGCTAAGCCCACCGTGATGGACGAGGTGAAGAACGCGGTCAACGTGTTCAACACCACGCTCTTTGACACCTTCCCGGACGTCTACCGCCGCCTGGATGACTGGCTGCTGGGGGAGAAGGCCGGTGTGGCCAAGCCCGTGGCACAACCGTTTGTCAAACTCGGCACCTGGATTGGTGGAGACCGGGACGGTAACCCCAACGTCACCGCCGATATCACCATGCGGGCTGCGCGCCTCGCTTCGGCCAACGCCCTGAACGCCTTGGAAGCACAGACGCGTGCCGTGGCCAAGAAGATCACCGTCTCGGATATTGACACCCCTCCCTCGGACGGACTGCTGGCCCTGTGGGGACACCTGCGCCAAATCTCGTCGGGAACGGCGGAAGGTGCCATCCATGACTCGCCTGGTGAGCCGCACCGCGCCGTCATGATCATGATTGCTGCGCGGATTGCCGCCACGCGTGAACGCAACGCTGACCTGGCGTATCGCACCGCAGAAAAACTGGAGGATGACCTACGCATTGTGCAGGAATCCCTGGTCAACGCCGGTGCCAGCCGCACGGCCTACGGGCAGTTGCAGCGCCTGGTGTGGCAGGTGCAAACCTTTGGGTTCCACTTGGCTGAACTGGAAGTGCGTCAACACTCGCAGGTACACGCTGAAGCGCTGGCCGAGATCCACGAGAAGGGCATCAACTCCTGGTCCCTGACGGACCGCACGCGCGAGGTGCTGGACACCTTCCGGGCCTTGGGCGCTGTGCAATCGCGCTACGGCGTGCGCGCTGCGCGGAGGTTCATTGTGTCCTTCACGCAAGCGCCGGAGCACCTGGCTGCGGTGTATCAGTTAGCGGAACTTGTGTTCCCGGACCCGGCTGATCGCCCCGTCATGGACGCTATCCCGCTGTTTGAAACCTTCGACGATTTAGAAAACTCCGTCAACATCCTCGATGCCATGTTGACCATGCCCCAGGTGCAAAAGCGCCTGTCAGAAAACGGCCGACGCGTGGAAGTGATGCTGGGGTACTCGGACTCGTCCAAGGACGTGGGCCCCGTGTCCGCCACCCTGGCACTGTTCAGCGCGCAGGCGCGGATCACCGCGTGGGCCAAGAAGCACTCCATCACGCTGACGCTCTTCCATGGGCGCGGCGGCTCCCTGGGACGCGGCGGCGGCCCCGCCAACCGTGCGCTCATGGCTCAACCTCCAGGGTCCGTGGACGGCCGGTTCAAACTCACCGAGCAGGGTGAGGTCATCTTGGCGCGTTACGGTGACCCGACGATTGCTGGCAGGCACATTGAGCAGGTGGCTGCTGCCACACTCTTGGCCGGAGCGCCGAGCGTGGAAAAGCGCACCGCTGAGGCTGCCAAGAAGTTTGCCGATGTTGCTGAGGCACTGGATGCCAGTTCCCGCACGCGCTTCCACGAGTTGGTGCGCTCCGAAGGCTTCCCCGGCTGGTTTGCTCAGGTGACGCCGCTTGAAGAGATCGGCATGCTGGCCATCGGTTCGCGTCCCGCCAAGCGTGGCCTGTCCGTGAACTCACTGGATGACCTACGCGCCATTCCGTGGGTCTTCTCCTGGAGCCAAGCGCGCATCAACCTGGCTGGTTGGTACGGATTGGGAACGTCCCTGAAGGAGTTTGCCGAATCCCGCGAGGACGGGTTGGAAATCCTACAGGACGCCTTCCGCACCTGGCCGCTGTTCAACACCATGCTGGACAACGTAGAGATGTCCCTGGCCAAGATTGACGAACGCATTGCCGAGATGTACCTGGACCTGGGAGACCGCCCAGATTTGGCGGCCTTGGTGATGGAAGAAATGGCCTTGACTCGTGATTGGGTGCTGAAGATTACGGGCGACGAATGGCCCCTGGAGTCACGCCGCGTGCTCAGCCGAGCCATCCAGTTGCGTGCCCCCTACATTGACGCCCTGTCCTTGATTCAGGTCCGCGCCCTGCGCGCCTTGCGGAAGGATGATTCCTCCGAGGCCGCCTTGGTGGCACGGGAATCCTGGCAGCACCTGCTGCTGCTCACCGTCAATGGCGTCTCCGCCGGGCTGCAGAACACTGGGTAGCACTCACCTCGCGGCGTTATCGTCGCCTTGCCTACTACCCGTAGGCGGCGCCTCCTCTGCCTTGCGATATGAGCGCTCTCCAGTGTTCTGGGAACACGGGATAGCGCCTATCTCGCGGCGTTATCGGTCGCCTTGCGGTGAATCCAACCCCTCGTCATGCTGCGGGCCTCCCATGGGGAGGCCTCGCAGTATCTCGTCGAGCATGCCTGAAAGGGCAGGCGCCCTACTCGGCGTCCGGCACGTTCTGGAGGTCGGCCAGCCAGGCGGCGGCGGAGGCGTCCGAGGGCATGCGCCAGTCCCCGCGTGGTGACAGCGTTCCCGCAGGCAGCACCTTGGGTCCGTTGGGGATGCACGTGCGCTTGAACTGGTTGGAGAAGAAGCGCCGAACAAACAACTCCAGCCACTTCTTGATGGTGGCCAGGTCATAAGCCACGCGGTCCGCCTCCGGGAATCCGGGAGGCCACGCCCCCGCGGCAGCGTCATGCCAGGCATGCCAACTCAGGAACGCGATCTTGGACGGACGGATCCCGTACCGCAGGAGCCAATAAAGGTTGAAGTCCTGCAACGGGTATGGGCCAATCTTGGCCTGCGTGGATTGCAGGGCGCCATCGGCATCTGCTGGGACCAACTCCGGGGAAATCTCCTGGTCCAGAATCTCCCGCAACACCACGTTGGTGTCCGAATCCGGCCCACCCGTGTCCAATTGGTCCGTGGACGCCACCCACCGAATCAGGTGTTGAATCAGCGTCTTGGGCACGCCCACGTTGATGCCGTAGTGGCTCATCTGGTCACCCACACCATATGTGGCCCACCCGAGCGCCAACTCGGACAAGTCCCCAGTCCCCAGCACAATTCCGCCCAGGTGGTTGGCCAACCGGAACAAGTAATCCGTGCGCAACCCGGCCTGTACGTTCTCAAACGTGACGTCATACACCGGTTCGCCCCGCCCAAACGGGTGACCCATGTCCTTCAGCATCTGCGTGGCCGCAGGCCGAATGTCAATTTCTTCAAAACTCACACCGAGGGACTCGCCCAGCCTCCACGCGCGATCCTTGGTCTCCGCCCCCGTGGCAAACCCGGGCATGGTGTACCCCAGAATGTCCGAGCGAGGCCTGCCCAGCAGGTCCATCGCTTTGGCGGCGACGATGAGAGCATGCGTAGAGTCCAGCCCTCCGGACACGCCAATGACAATTTTCGGCGCACCGATGGAACGAATCCGTTGCACCAAGGCGCTGACCTGGATGTTGTATGCCTCGTAGCAATCCAGGGCAAGCCGCTCTTCTTCGTCGGGAACAAAGGGGAAGCGGTCCACCGGCCGCAGCAGTCCGATGTCCGTCAACGGCGGGTTCAGCGTGAACGCTATCCGCCGGAACCCCTCGGCGCGTGGGGCTACCCCGCGCCGATTATCGTCGAACGATGCCTGACGTTGCCGCTCCTGCCGGAGCCGATCCACATCCACATCCACCATGGTGCTGCGCGGCCCGTCCGGGAAGCGCTCGGATTCTCCCAGGAGATCGCCGCACTCGTAAATTTCCGTTTGCCCGTCCCAACTGAGGTCCGTGGAGGACTCGCCGGGGGAGGCGGCCGCGTAAATGTAGGCGGCATTGCCGCGCGCCGAGGCCGAACGCACCATGAGTTGCCGCGTGTCCGCCCGCGCCACGGTGATGGGGGAGGCGGAGAGGTTGGCCAATACGGTAGCCCCGGCCAGCACGGCTTCCGACGACGGAGGGATGGGCACCCACATGTCCTCGCAGACCTCCACGTGCAGGTGCAGGCCGCGCACATCCGTGGCGGTGAAGATCAGGTCCGGGCCGAGTGGCACCTCAGTGCCGAGGATCTCAATGCTGGCGCCGCGCAGGTCATCGCCCGGCTGGAACCATCGGCGTTCGTAGAACTCGCGATAGTTGGGCAAGTAACTCTTGGGCGCCACCCCCAAAATGCGCCCTTGGTGAATGACCACGGCGCAGTTGAGTAGGCGCGTGTTGTGCAGCAGGGGCGCCCCGACGATGATGACGGGCAGGAGGTTCTTGGAAGCCTCCACCAGGTCCGCGAGGGCTGCGAGTGTGGATTCCAGGAGTGGGTCCTGGAGGAAGAGATCATCAATGGCGTAGCCGGTCAGCGAGAGCTCTGGGAACACGGCCACGGCCACTGCGTTGTCATGACACACCTGCGCTTGTTCCAGGATGGCACGGGCGTTGGCCTGGGGATCGGCTACGGTCACGGGAACGGTGACGGCGGCTACGCGCGCGAATCCTTGGGCATAGGCGGACCAAAAGTTCATACCACCAGTGTGCCTGGGTGACGCCGGTTGTGCTGCCTGGGGTGATGGTGCTGCCTGGGAGACGGGGTTGCTTGGGTGGTGGTGTTGCCTGGGTGGTTGGGGTTTGCCAGGAGGAGGGTAGAGCACTAGGAGCCACCAGCGGAACCTTCGGGCGCCATGTCTGGCGGTAGGTGGCTGGCGCAACAGTAGCCTCAGGCCATGAAAACACGTTCCATGATGCGCCTGGGCAGCGGTGCCCTGGTGGGCGCCCTTGTCCTTGGTCCCGTTGTGGTGGCATCCCCCGCCTGGGCATCTTCCGTGCTGGCTGGTGACAGGGGGCTGGGAACGGACTCCGTAGGGATTGTGGTGGTTCCCGGTGAGGACGAAGAGTGGATGATGGACGAGTACGGCGATTCTGACGAATACGCTGACCTCCACGGATTCGACGAAGACGAGGTGGACCGCAGTGATCTTGTGCGGGACGGGGGCTTTGCCGTGGAGATTGACGAGGACGGAAACATCCTGTCTGATGACGTGGTGATTGAGAATCCCGACGGCCAGGACATCATGCCCGTAATGGGTGACCTCGGTGGAGAGGGTGACCACGGGGTGGAGTTTGAGGTGGAGCAGGACCCTCATGCACCTGTGGAAATTGAGCCCATTCACGAGGACGTTCCATTGAGCGATATGGACCTGGAACCCGAACCTGCGGTGGATGACTCCGCATCCGGGCTTCCGAGTTGGGGTGTGCCCGCAATGATCGTCGGGACCATTGCTGTGGGTGCTGGAGCGCTGGTGGCGCTTGCGCGCAAACGGATTGATGACCCAGGATCGGATGACTCTAGCGAATAGTTCCTGGCGAATAGGCCTGACGAGTGGTCCTGAGGAGTAGTCCGCGATGGGTGGGGCACGGAAGCCAGACATGACGAAGGGCCCGGGTGCGATTCCGGGCCCTTCGTGAGGTGAGACGCTTCGCGCAAGCGACTCTGAGGGGCAAGCGCACGGGGTGAATCGGCGTGCCCTGGTGGTGTGGTGAAGCGGTGCGGCTACGGCATCTTGTCCTTGAGGATGTTGCGCGCGGCGTTCAATTGAGCCTTGGTGAAGTCTGACTTGTAGTAGACCGAGGAGGCGCCGAGCACAATGGCTACTGCGTCTGCGGCGGGTTCCACCCCACCAAACACGGCATTACTGCGGGCTTCATAGGTTTTCATGGAGACGTTCAGTTTGGCCATGGTCCAGTTCTGGTGGATGTGGCCAATCTCGTGGCGAAGCACGTCCTTGGTGCGGTCCAGTTGCCTGTCCAACTTCTTGGCGTTGAGGATGATGGTGGAGGAACCGGGCATCCACACGCCGCCGAGGTGGCCTTGGGGGTCGCCCCACTCAATGGTGACCTTCTTGCCGCCGGGGAGGGTCTTGAGGAACGCCTCGGCCTGCTTGCGATATTGCGCGGTGGTCAGGAACTTTGCGGCCGGTGCTTTCTTGGAAGCCTTGGCAGCGGCTGGCTTCGTGGCCTTGGCGGCGGCCTTCTTCTTGGCCTGCGTCAACTTGGCGTTGTACGAGGTCTGCGCCTTGACCAGAGCGGTGACGTGCATGGGGAGGGCATCCAGGGCGGCCTGGAGAACAAAAGAATCTTGAGTGTTCAGGTAGGGGCTGCCGGGTTCTACGCCCAGCGAGTACAGCATCCACACGCGCAGGGCGGAGGCTTCGGCAACGTCAATGGAGGTCAGAGCGGCCTTGCGGACCTGCTCAGGAGCGTTGGGGGTTTCGTTGAGGGCCAAGCGGACGTCCTTGACGGCGGGGGTCACCTTGGCGGTGGTGGCCACAATGGCGCTTTCCCAGTTGTCAGTGGCGCTGGGGGAAACGGCGTTCCCGGTAGCAGCGGTGCAAGGGGTGATGGTGATCAGGCTGAGGATGGCCGCCAAGGCAATGCCCTTGACGAATGTGGGAGCGAAGCCGGTGTGGTTCATGATTGCTCCTGCCCTAACTGGTGAGTGAATCTGGTGTTCATCTTGCGACATCTCTATTGTCTCAGGAGCCAAACTAATAGTCACTAGGTGAATGCTGTTGAAACGGTTTCAATGGGTGTGATCTGCGACACAACGGCGGAATCATGCGGCTTAGAGGGTGTTTGTGGGTGTCGCTGAAGGATCGGGAATGTGAGCCGGGTCACATTCATCACCGATCATTGAGAGACAGGTCACAGTGCTGAATTGACACCCACCGCTGACCCCTGAGACCTGGGTCACAGAAGTGGTGTGGTTGGGCGAACTGGGCCACCGCCGCGCTGTGGGGTGGTTGGCTCCCCGTGCCGCGGGCCCGGATGGCAGCGCTTCCCTTTGTTGTGGGCCCGGTTCGCTCACCTAAAGAGCGTCATTGGGTGAGTGATCCGGGCCCAGAACGAATCTCGACGAGGGTGGACGGGAAGGACCTGGAAAGGTGCGTGGTCAGGGTGGTCAGGCGTGGGGGACTGACAAAAAACGTCACGTCACGGCCCAATAGCGCGGTGGTGACGCCCGAGTATGGCGAAACATCCGCAGAATGGCGGGGAATTCGGGGCGCATCGCCTAGCGTGTGACCCGTTCCGCCGCAGGGTGAATCTCTGTGGGACGTCCATGCAAGAGCCACGCGGGAGTTGCCGGGTGGTGCACAATGAAAGGGAAAAGCATGCCCCTCAACAAGTCCGATCTGGTCACCGCCGTTGCCGCCAAGGCCAACCTCACCAAGACTGACACCGAAGCCGTCATCAACGCGTTCCAGGACGTTCTGATTGAGTCCCTGAGCAAGGGCGAGGCTGTCAAGCTCACCGGTCTGCTCTCCGTAGAGCGCGTAGAGCGTGCCGCTCGCACCGGCCGCAACCCCCGCACGGGTGAAGAACTCCAGATTCCCGCCGGCTTCGGCGTGAAGGTGTCCGCCGGTTCGCTGCTGAAGAAGGCAGTGGCCGCCTAAGGCTGATCCGAGGTCACTCTCAGTATTCTCACGCAACGGCGGGGTTCCCCTGAAGGGAGCCCCGCTTTTGCGTGCGCTGACGCAAGCCATTCGCTCAAGCACACTGGCTCAGGCACACAGGCCCAAACCCGCCAGGCCCAGTTTGGCCAGGCGCAGTCTCGCGGAACCGCAGCCCACCAAGCCCGGCCCACCAAGCCCAGCCCACCAAACCCAGCCCACCAAGCCAAGCCCACCAAGCCCGGCCCTCCAATCCCGGCCCACCAAACCCGGTGCAGCAGCCTCAAGTAGCTACAAATCGCCTTGGGATTCGAGGCGGCGCATGCCGATCCATCCCAGAGGAATCCGCACCCAATAGCTCACCACGCGGAACAGCAGCGTGGAGGACACGGCCAAGGCGGGCGGAATTCCCGCTGCCGTCAACCCGGCAATGAGGGCGCCTTCCACACCACCCAAGCCACCCGGTGTGGGCACCAAGGCACCAATGGAGTTCCCCACCAGGTAGATGACTGCCACGTCCACAATGTGGAGCGAGTGTCCAAAGGCGTGGACCGCTGCATCAAAAGCCAACACGTAGGCGGCCGTTTGGATGACGTTACCACCCAGGCCTAACACCAACCGCGTGGGCTGTGAAAGCATCTGGGACAGGCGTGGCCACAACTGCTCCAGGGTGGGCCGCACGCGCTCCCACACCCAGTGCCGCACCGGCGGCACAAGCAGCAGCGCCACAATCACCACGGCCACCAACCCCACAGCAATAAGCACCGTCCCGGAGGGAAGCGCCACCAACGCGCCCGATCCGGTGGTTAGCGTCAACACCACCAGCAATATCACGGTCACCACAATTTGGGACACCTGCATCAGTGCTGCCGTGGCCACCGCCATGGCCGTGGGCACTCCGCGCTTGGCCACAAAACGCATGTTCAGCGCCGCAGGGCCAATGCCTGCGGGGGTGGCCAGCGCCACAAAGGAGCCTGCCATCTGCGCCAGCATGGCCTTGAACACGGGGATGTCTCCGGGGGAGAACGCCACCAAGGTCAGTGCCGCGCCAAACCAGGTGAAGCACGCCAGCGCCAACGCCGCCCCCACCCATAACGGGTTGGCGTCTTGAACGGCGGAGGTGATCTCGTCAAAGTTGATGGTGGTGACCACCACACCGATGGCCACAATGCTCAAGGTCAGCATGATGATGGTGCGCGCGCCGAACCGAGCAATCCGCTCCGGTGAGAGGTCGGCCTCCGGCAGTTGTTCGACGAGCGCTTCGCGCAGGTCCTTCAACGTGTTCTTGGATTCCTTGAACTCCGCCCGTACGGGATCCGGCAATGCCACGGCCTGCAGGAGCGGCCCAATGGCGGCAATGTCCGCATCCGGCAAGCCGCGCACCGCCGAGGACACGGCCCGGCGCGGTCCAATCCGCAAGGACAACAAGGCCAGCATTTGGGTGATATCAAAACGTTTGGACAAGGTGGAGGAGGCAATTTCGCCTTGCTCCCAGCCGGTGATCCATACGGCGGATCGCCCGGACTGCGTGGTCCCCGCCAAGAGGGTGTCCGGGGTGAGCCGGTGGTGGGTGAGCCCCGCATCGTGAGCGCGGCGCAGTTGCTTCCAGGCCTCGTTGGCCACCGTGTCTCCCAGGGAACTGGCCAAGTCCTCAGCAGACATGTCCCGCAGGGACACTGCCCCACGGGCATGTTCTACCACGAGCACGGCGGAGTCATCCGCCATGCCCACGCCCAACAATCGCGGGGCTCGGACGCCCGCGCCGGCCGCGGCGTAGTGCATCAGGGCTGTGCGCTCGGCCACGGAACGGAGGTTTAAGGAGGACCGGGAATCGAAGCCACGTAATCGCAGGGCGCGCCACCACCGTGCCATGAGACCAATCACCTGGCGGTCCCCATCCAGCACCACAACGTCATAGCGGCCTCCGTGAGGCGAGGATTCTGCAGCGCTGAGAAGGCCATCGGACCGGAGGCTGAGCGATCCTGGCGGGTGGGCCAACATGGCGTACACGCGCGTGTTCTCTCCCGCGCGTGCCAAAGCCAGCGCCGCGCTATCGGAGGAGTGGGACACGGCATCTTCAATCCCCTCCGCCGTGATCCCCGAGGCCGCACCGATGTCCCGGATGCGCACCAAGGCTGTGGGTGAAAAGCCTGCCATCCGCAACGCGGAGATGAGTTCCGGACCGTAGGCCCGCTCGGACACCACCCCGGACACGTACTTCACGGCATTGCCTGCCAGCACGCCGATGAGCAGCGCCACGATGGCACCAGGCAGGGCCACCAGATCCATCAGCAGCACAAAAATGACGGCGGCAATCAGCAAGTTCCAGGACCATTGTACGGATTTGCGACGAGTCCGAGGGCCCGCCACCAGGAGTAACGCCGTGATAGCGGCCACGTAAGCGGGGAGTGTGAGCCGGGCTTGTCCGTGGACCACCGCGGTGAACGCATCCGTGATGGCCTGCCCCGCCACGTGATTCAGCAGTTGCAGCGCTGCCAGGCCCGCAGCCAACCCCACCACTGCCGCCACAATGGATTCCACCACTTGCCGTCCCATGCGCCGAACAGCAAGTTCCACCACCACGGCAATGGGCACCACCACGGTGACAAGGCCCTCAAGGATGTTGACCAGGGGGACAAAGAGGAAGTCTGCCAGCAGTGTGGAGAACTCGCGGACGCCGTCAGCCAGATCTTCCGTAGTTCCGCGCGCAAACGCTGCAAGCAGCAACACCAGCGCAATCCCCAGGACAGCCCCCAGCATGCCCACCACATTGGAGGGGTGATGGACGCGCGGTTCGGGAGCGTCCACCACGCGCACATCCCCATAATCGCTGGTGGTGGTGGGATCCGAGGCCCCGGCAACGATGGCCGAATGCAGGGCCTCGGTATGCGGGCCGGGAGGCCGAGCAAGAATCGGTTCCGTTTCCGGAGCCAAGGGGATCCGGTACTCGGGCACAGACTGGCCGGGCACAGACTGGCCGGGCACGGACTGGCCGGGCACCGGCGGCTCCGGAACGGCTTGCTCAGGCAAAGGCGGTTCAGGGGCTGGCGGCTGAGGCACAGGCTGTTCACACACAGGCTGCTCCATCACAGATTGCTGCGGCGAGCCCAATGCCGGGGTCGGCTCCCCTACCACGGGTGGACCCATCACGATCGCCGGGAATGACGAGTCACCTCCATCCACCGGCACGCCAGCCACGCGCCTTGGTGCGCCACCCGGGGAATCCGCCATACCTGTCAGTCTATGCCTCACGGGCTGTTATATGTCCCCAGCGCGCTCCACAAAGCGCATTGCCACCCACCCCATGGGGATTTGCACCCAATAACTGACCACGCGGAACACAATGGTGGCGGATACGCCGATGGCTGCGGGAATGCCCGCTGCGGACAGTCCGGCAATGAGCGCGCCTTCTACGCCGCCCACGCCGCCGGGGGTGGGGATGAGCGCGCCCACAGTGTTCCCTACCAGGTAGATCACGGCCGCATCCACCAACGGCAAGGGGTGCCCCAGCGCATACAACACCGCGTAGAAACTGAACACATAAGCCAGGGCGTGCAACACGTTCCCCACCAGGCCAAACACCAGCCGCGTGGGTTGACTCAGCGCTGCCATCAAGCGTGGTCGCAACTGTTGCAGGGTGGGCAGCGCCTGTTTCCACGCCCAACGCCGCACGTTGGGGATGGCCATCAGGATGGCTACCACGCCCAGAATGACCCCCACGGCCAGGAGCATGGTTCCCGAGGGAAGCGTCACCAAGCCCGCCTGCCCGGAGGTGAGCACCATGGTCAGCAGAATGATTACGGTGACCGTGATCTGCGCCACCTGCACCAGCGCAGTGGTGGCCAGCGCCTGAGGCAGAGAGATTTTTCTGCGAGTCATGTACCGCAAGTTCACGCCTGCGGGACCGATGCCCGCAGGTGCCGCCAGCGCAATGAACGAGGAGGCCATCTGAACCAGAACGCTGCGCCCGAGTGGCAGGCGCCCCGGCGCAAAGGCGATGAGAGCCATGGCTGCGCCGAGCCACGGAAGAACGGCAAAGCCAAAGGCCAGCGCAATCCACCCGGGTGACGCGTGGTGCAGGGCCGCCGTGATTTCCGCGAGGTTGATGGTGGTGATCACCACCACTACAGCCACAATACTCATCACCGTCATGATGATGGTTTTGGGAGAGAACCGGAACAATTCCGTAGGCTCCACTGAGACGTCCGGCACCGTGCTGGTCAGCGCCTCCCGCAGATTCTTCATGAATCCTTGATGGCGCCTGACCTCGGCGTTAGTGCTGGCAGGGAGCGCGGCGGCCTGCAACAACGGACCCAGTGCTACTAGCGTGGAGGCATCCAGGTTGCGCTGCGCGCTGGCCAGAGCGCGCTCGGGTGAGGTTTTCAGGGCAATGACGGTGAGGAGTTGCGCCAAGTCAAGACGCTCGCTGAGAAGAGTGGCTGCTGTTTCCCCTTGATCCCACCCGGTCAAGATGGCGCGGTCACCTGCCGCATAGAGACGATCCTCACTGAGCCGCCGATGGACCAACCCGGCCGCGTGGGCGGTGGTCAACTGCTCCCACGCGTGGTCACACCAGGCATCCGTCACGGTGTCCAATTCCCGCAGGGGAGTGGCCCCAGGGATATCTTCGACGACGAGCACGGCCGAATCCCCTTGGAGGGTGAAACCCAAGAGTTGGGGGGAATCGAGACCGGCGGCATGGGCGGCATAGAGGAGAAGAGCATTGCGCTCGGCAATGGATTTGAGGGAAAATCCGGCGCCCAGGTCCACGCCGCGGAAACGGATGGCGCGCCACAGGCGCGTGGCCAGGCTGATGGCTTGGAGATCGCCATCAAGGACAAGCAAGGTGTACGGGGTGGGCGTGGCACTGGGGGTGTCAAGTGCGGGGGCGGCGGGTGATGGCGTTGGTGCTGGCGAACCAGGTGCCGCTTGGGTCCGTGAGGTGAGGGGGATCCGGGTGGCCTCGCAGTGATACCGGCGAGACACCTCTTCACGTTCATGGCGTTCCACGCGGGTGATGCTGGAAGGAGCAAAGCCCAACCGAGTCAGGGCTTCCACCAAGTCCTGCCCGTACGCACGCTCGGAGGTCACTCCCATGACGTATTGCGTGGCGTGCCCGGCAAAGGCACCAAGCAACAACGCTGTCAACATTCCGGGAAGCGACGATGCCGCCGTCACCACCAGCACCAGGACAGCTACCAGGAGAACCGTGGAAGACCACCGCACGGTAGTGCGGCGTCGTCGGGGACCGGCGCTCACCAACAACCCCGTACACGCGGACACAAACGCGGGAATGGTGAGGCGCTCCGCATCGCCAAGAGGGACGGACAGTTTGTGGATGAACGCGTCCGTGCCCAGGTGCGCAATGAGGAACACGGCCGCCATGGCCAGGCCCGCCCCCAAGGCAAAGGCGATGATGGCGTTGAGGACTTGGCGCGTGAGCCGCCGGACAGCCAACTCAATCAACACGGCCACGGGGATGCCGATGACAACCAGACCCTCCAGGATGTTGACCGGGACGGCGAGGATTTGGCCGAGCACGGCGCCGAAACTGCGAACGTCATCGGTGACGCCGGTGGTGGTGCCGTAGGCATACGCCGCAATGACAAGTACCAGAATGATTCCCAGGGCGCTGGCCATCATGCCCACCAGATTGGCAGGCTGACGCACCCGGCTGACGGGGGTATCCGTGATGGTCACAGGGGGAACGGCGGTAGTCATCTCCCCTACAGATTATTGCCGTGCAGGCAAACCTGCAGGTTAGGGCGTATGCGTGCCGTGGGCTGATGGATCAGTATGGGTGGGTTGGGTACCGACGGGCTGACGGACGTGACGTGCTGGGATCAGTGGCTGACGGAGCAGCGCCTGAAATTAGTGCCGGTCACACGCATCGCCACACGGGCAGTGACCGTTCTCCTCGCGGCAGATGCAGCTCTCGTCGCATTTTCCTGTGGTGGCGTCCGGGCCGCACGCACACGCGGGTCCGCAGGTGCAATCGGGAGAGGTGGGGGTGGTTGCTTCCTGCGGAGGAGCGGTTGCTTCCTGGGTGGCATCGCCGCCACAGCAAGCTGCCGGTTCGGGTGTGGCCTGAGGCTGAGGCTGAGGCGGTGCCTGGGTTTGCGTCTGAGTCTCGGTCTGCAGAGCATCACCAGGGCTGTCCGTGATCTGGGTGCGGGAGTGGCGCATGGCGAGGTAATCATCCGAGGGATCAAAGTTACGCATCGCCTGGCGGCCAGGAGCCTGCTCGCGCATCGCCTTGGCGAGTGCGTCCTGGGTGATGGTGATGTCACTGACCGGGAATCCGGCCTCGGTGATGGCGGCGCGCAGGCCGTCCACATCAATCCAGTCTTCAGTCAGGGCTGCCACGGTGGCTGTGCCCTCGCGGTGCAACTCCGCCGTGAAGCGGCCCATGCCCGGAACGCCCTTGAGCGCTGCGGAGACCTTGGCAACGGTGGGCGAATCGGTGACGCCGTCGATCTTGATGTGAGTCATGGTGGTCATGGCAAGTTCCTCGCGTTGGGCTACTAGAGGCGATGCTAACACGCGCGGGATGATGCGGGGTGATACGGCTTGAAGCGCTGCGTGGGTTCCGTAGGGTGCCGTGGCGGCTACACTTGTCCGCATGGCTAAAAAGACAGGTACGGCTCTGGTGTTACGTCCGTTTGAAGGTTTGCCTAACGAGCCCGATTGGGTGGCGATGAGGGAACTGATTCCGTCCGCCACGGGAACCGCGCGCACCGTGGCTAAGTACGGGCAGAAGGACGTGATGGTGTGCACCATTCTTCCCGGCGGATTTGCGGCCATGAACCGCCCGGATGGTACGGTATTGCTGGCGTTACAAGGGCAGCCGTCCACCGCGGACCTTTCCCGAGACTTGGCCGGGACGTTGCTCAAGGTCCTGGACAGTGAACCGGGAACAGCCGTGAGGTCCGAGGCAATTTTCGACGAAGCCGCTCCGCGTCTCCAGGATGTGTTGGACTTGTCCGTGCCGCTCAACATCTCGGTGAACGCTGACTACGAATACTGGGTGGACGCCACTGCCACGCGCGATGCCGATATGGAGGCTTCGCTGCAAGAAGCAGCCGAATACGCCGTGCCGTCGCAGGCAGTGGAAGGCGTAGATCACGCGTACTGGTGTCAGATGACCAAGCCCTTTGTGCGGTGGGTGCGTGCCGAGGATGAAGATGTGGTGGTGGATGCCATTGCGCGGTTGCATGCGCGCAGGCAGTCCGCGTTGGTGCTGGATGGCGGCAAGGAAGCCCGATTCTTGGGGATGTTCCGGGCTGCGGGCCTGGTGGTTCCCGTGTGGGAGTTGCCGGATGGCACCACCGCCGAGGATGTTTCGGCCCCGATGGTTGCCATGGGCACGGCGCTGGATGAGGCCATGGGTTCTACTGATGCTCTCAACGCGTTGGAGCGCCGTGCGCGAGAAGGGATTCGTTCCCGGCAGGTAACGCTGCGGTAGCGTGCTGCCCAGCGTAGACTGATTTGACGAGTCCTTGACTATTTGCAGGGATACGCTTGACCCATGAGTTCCGCAAGGGGTTCGGTACAGTACTCGGGGATTGCCGAGGATGGAAGGAAAACGGATGAGCACTGAGAGCGCTGACCAGGTAACACCTGACCAGGAGGCCGCGCCTGCCATTCCTCAGGCTAAGACGCCACGCCCGGTGACGGGGGATGCTGGTGGGGCTGGCGGTTCTGCGGGAGTTCAGCAAGGCGTTGCCGTGGTGATTCCCTGCAAGAACGAGCAGGAGCGCATTGGTGCCACAGTGCGGGGCGCTAAGGCTATTCCCGGGGTTGACCTGGTGGTGGTGGTGGATGACGGGTCTGATGATGACACGCAGGGTGCTGCTCGTGCCGCCGGGGCGGTGTTGGTGCGGCACACGCAGAATCGCGGCAAGGCTGCAGCCATGGAGACCGGGGCCAAGATTGTGGCCATGCGGGACAGACCAGATTTCCCGGCGCGTTTGCTTTTGTTTATTGATGGAGACCTGTCCGAGTCCGCTGTGAACACGGCCCCGTTGGTGCCGCCGGTTCTTGAAGGCGCCGCTGACGTGTCCATTGCCAACCTCCCCGTGCAGGAAGGTGCTGGTGGGCGTGGGTTTGTGGTGGGCGCGGCTCGCAAGGCCATCACCTCCATGACCGGCTGGACTCCCAAGCAGCCGTTGTCCGGGATGCGGTGCCTCACGCGCGAAGCGTTCGACGCCGCCGTTCCGCTGGCCCGAGGCTGGGGCGTGGAAACGGCGATGACCATTGACTTGCTACGCAAGGGCTACGTTGCCGTGGAGATCCCCTGCGATATTCAACACCGTGCTTCTGCCAATGACTTTGCTGGACAAATGCACCGCGCCGAGCAGTACCGCGACGTCCAACTCGCCGTAGCCGCCCGCCAAATCAAGCGGATCTTCGGTCACTGACGTTCAGTTGCGTGGAGCGCCCGTTTCACCATCGAGAAGTTTGAGTTCCTGTGAGTTGTGCTGGGGATTGCCAACCGTTTTTCTATTTCCTGACCCAGACAGAAAGTGGGCCGGAGTCATTTGGGTGGAACAGGTACGAAAGTTCGACTGATCACCGTTTTCTCGCCGAGGCGGTCATGGTATCGATCAGAGAATGATGGAAGGGTAAGGTTTTCGATCGATTTGGCGTGACGTACTATCAACATCTCGTCGGAGTATCCGTCTCCCATGATTGCGATGGCACTGTGGTTGAGGATAAAGATGATGCCAATATCGATGGTCGTACTCCACAAGCGGGTGTCATCGACGTCATACGTGATCGTGTCACGAATGATTGTCACATCAACAATCTTCTCGCCTCGGGAAAGCGGGTACCAACCTCCATTCGCCTTTGAGCGCGCGACATCCGATGCACCATGTGCAACAGTGAGTTCGGCGTATGTGACATCCTCGTTCTCTTCCCGATACCAGCCCGCTTCACTGTGGATGGTGATATCCCCTTCGTCAGTGGTAATAAACACAGCGAAAGGTTGCGACAATCGGGGTGGCATGTTTCGACCTCCGAAGGCCTGCCAGGTTGAACCAACAAGGCTCCTGAGGATGGCGAGCGACTCATCAGGAAGGGTGATGACGTTCTTGTCCATGGTTATTCTCCTTCTTTACGAAAATGTAACTTGTAGTTGCGAGGAAACTCTGTCCCCGCGAGTCTGACTTGAAGCTCAACTGCCGGATTGTCAGTGCCCCGTTGCGCTGATGATTTTGTATTCCGACGGAGAACCACGCGGGAATCGTCAGAGAAGACAGCCATCTCAATAGTGCCATACTTTGTCTCGATTTCTTCCGAAACTCCTCTTTGTCCAAGCTTCCGGTAGAAAGCCTCAGCCACCTTGATTGGATCGTCGACTATGAGTTCAGACGCCGCCTTTGAGGTGCGGGTGCCGAATCTTCCTTCCGCGTCGAGTGGATATCCCTCTGTAGAGAGAGCTTTAGTATTGGCAATTAAGAAAGTCGGGTCATTTGGCGGGATTTTGAGGGAACCGTCTTTTGTGAGGCCCATGTCACCGGGTCTCCCCAATCGAGGCCCAGTGCGTTGGGATGTGCACGATATGGTGTTGTCGTTGCAACTGTTTGAGCCTGGGGTGGTTGAGAGTGCCGTGGAGGTAAATGACTTCGGGATTCACCTTGTCAATGAGAGCCTCAAGTCCGGGTACGAACGTCTGTCTCAGGGTTCCGTCGCGCCAGCACCCGAGGTTCGAGACACTAACAGCGGACCGGTCCTCAATCCCGTCGAAGGCAAAGTGCCAATCGTGAGAGCTGCTCCACCGAGCGTTCGGCACCATCTCAATGCCACGCGATACTAGGAAAGCGCCGACTGCACGATTCATCCAGGTTGCAAATATTCGCCTATCCTCGCGATCGTTCGTGCGCATAGTGAAATCTGGGGTGATGCCTCCTGCTCGGTCAGCAAGGGCCGAGACGAGGCGCTCTGGATGTGTTGCGGGTGTTACAAGCTTATGGTCTTTGACATACCAATGGAGGAGTAGTTTCATATCGGGCGTTTGGCCACGCTTGTCAAATGACCGAGCGCGGATTGGCCAAACATCGAATACGGGTTTCCGTACAATGGGGATATCGTAGGGCCCGTCTAGCGAGACGCCGTAGGGAAACCAC
>JAIRQO010000003.1 GCA_031256435.1 Cellulomonadaceae bacterium | reverse complement strand
AGCGCGTGCGATCTGAGTTTACTCAGAATCGCACATGCGAACCCGCCGAGTGGGCGTCGTGAGACGCCCCGATGGTTGCGCGAACGCGGGCGATGCGAGTTTACTCGCTTTCGCCCATGCGAACCCAGCGAGCGGGCGTCGTGAGACGCCCGCTAGTTGCGTGCAACCGGAACAGGATACCGTGTTGACCCGCGTCTCGGCAAGCAGGCGAGCGCGAGATGCACGGTCACGTGGTGGTGTCCGCCGGGACCAGGGTCAGAAGGCTGGCTTCGGGACGGCAGGCAAACCGGAAAGGCGCATAGGGTGATGTCCCTGCTCCGGCAGAAACATGCAGCCACAGCGAGTCAGTCCCCAGGCGGGAATCAGGCCGCGCCCCCGGCCATCCATTCAGCCCTGAGGCCCGCCGCCTATCCAGATCACAGTTGGTCACTAACGCCCCAAATCCGGGAATCCGCAGTTGACCGCCGTGGGTATGGCCTACTAGGACCAAGGCTGCACCATCTTCCTGAAACTCGCTCAGCACCCTGAGATATGGGGCATGCGTCACGCCAACGTGAAGGATGCCGTCACCAGCACCGTTCCCACCGTCCGTCGTCGCACCACCTGTACCAGCGCCCGCCCCACCATTCGTCGTCGGGCCATCCGCCGTCGCATCATCACGACGAGGAAAGACGTCCAAGTCAGAGTGCGCATCATCCACGCCCACAAAACTCAGCGCACGTCCGTCACGGAGCGTCACCGAGTCTCGCCGATTATTGAGGTTCTTCCATCCTGACTCAGTGAACGTCTCCACCATGGTCCGCCACGGTAACTCCGTGTCCGGAGTGGTCACACCGCCGCGAGAATCAGGCAGGAGGTACCGCGCAGGATTCTTGGGAACCGGGGCCCAGTAGTCATTGGACCCGTTGACAAACACACCGGGGGTTTCCGTGAGGAGTGGTCCTAGCGCCTCTAACAACGGGTCCACGGCATCGGCGTGCGCCAAATTGTCACCGGTGTTCACCACCAGGTCTGGTTTCAGATCTCTCAGGGAGGAGATCCACTCCAGCTTCCGCTGCTGTGAAGGAACAAGGTGGAAGTCACTTACGCAGAGAACTCGGACGTCCTTCTCCCCCGGCGGCAGAACCGGTACGGTGAAATCCCGCACAACGAACCGCCGGGTCTCGGCATTTGCATACGCCAACCCCGCTACACCTGCAACGCCCACCCCAGCAGCGGCCCTGACCAGTCCTGAAACCTTACTCATGCGTCACATCCTAGTGTTTCAGGGCGAGCCACCAGGTTAGCCGTTGCTCTTGCCAGAACTCTTGGTCCCAGAAGTGGACTTCTTTGCACCGGAATCGGACTTCTTCTTGGTGCCAGAATCACTCTTCTTGGCTTTGGAGTCACTCTTCTTAGCGCCAGAATCGGACTTCTTGGACTCGGACGTGGACTTGGAACTGGAGGACTTGGAGTTGTTCGAGTTGGACTTGGTGGTGGAGTAGGTACGCCCGGTGCCGGATTGCGCCGGCGCAGCAGGGGAACTGGACACTCGTCCTACCAAGGCCGGGTCAGCGGCGGGGAACTTCTCCACCTTGGTCCCGTCCAGAACCTTGTCCGTGTACGCCTTCCACGCGGGAGCCGCAATGGATGAGCCGTACATGGGGGCAATCCGGCGTCCCTCAAACAGAATGTTCAAGTGCGAGGGGTTCCCCGAGGCTTCGCCCACCCACACCACGGTGGCGATGGACGGGGTGTACCCACCAAACCACGTTTGTGCAGACAACTGGCTCGTTCCCGTTTTCCCTGCCGCAGGCCGTCCTCCGGCCAGTGTGGCCGTTTTACCAGAACCGGATTTCATGACCTCTTGCAGCGCGTACGTCACGGTGTTAGCCACGTTCTTGGGGATGGAGTGTTCCTTGCACTTTGCCGAAGGAACGTCCAGGCTGGTGCCGTCCGCCGTGATGACTTCCGTGATGGCAACGGGGTTGCAGTGTGTTCCCTGCGCTGCAAAGGTGGCAAAGGATGAGGCCAACCCCAGCGGGGAGGTCTCCTGTGTTCCAATCACCATGGACGGCGTGATGAAGATGTCATCAATGGTGGGTTTGGTCAATGCCACGCCCTTGTGCGTCTGCGTTGGCCGGTACCCCACGTCCCAGGCGGTGTTGCGGACCTTGCACAGATCCAACTTGGTGGCCATGTCCACATAGGCAGTGTTCACGGAGTTGGCTGTGGCCTTGAGAACGCTCATGTATCCAGCGCCGTTCCCGTCAACGTTGGCAGGGTTCCAGCCCTCAGACCCAATGGTGAAGGACGAGCAGGAGGACCGGAACATCCCGGTGGTCCGGGGAACCTTGGTGGCGTTGACCGGTGTGGCCAGCGTTTTCCCTTGCCTCAACCATTCCGCCAAAACGTACGGCTTGAACGTTGAACCCGGCTGGAATCCGCGCGAGCCACCGTGAACAAAGTCAGCAGCGTAGTTCACTGACGTAGTGTGCTTCTTGGGAGAACTGGACGGATCATACTTCACGTTCTGCACCATGGCCAGGATTTTCCCGGTTCCCGGCTCCACAGACACGATCACGCTTTCCAGCCCCGCAGAGTTGGGATACGGAACGTGTTCCTTCATGGTGTTGACGGCAGCCTTCTGCTTCTTGCGGTCCAAGGTGGTGGTGATCTTCAACCCGCCGCGGTACAGCAGTTCCCGGCGATCCGCCGTGGTCTCACCGAACTCGGAGTTGGTCATGATCTCCTTGATCACGTAATCACAGAAGAAGGCAGACCTTCCGGCGGCCGTGCAACCAATCTTGATCTCGGTCACATTGAGCGTATCCGCAATGGGGGTTGCCTTGGCCTCGTTGTACTCATCCGTGGTGATGTACCCCAGAGACCACATCTTGTTAAGCACAATGTTGCGGCGAACCTCGGACTGGTCCGGGTTGACGGTGGGATCAAACTGTCCGGGAGCCTTGGTGATACCGGCAATGGTGGCCGCTTGCACGGGCGTGAGGTCCTTGGCGCTGGTGGAGAAGTAGTACCGAGCGGCAGATTCCACGCCGTACACACTCACGCCAAACTGAGCCACGTTGAGGTAACCCTGGAGGACCTCATCCTTGGTCATGGTTTTCTCCAGTGCCACGGAGAGTTTCGCTTCGCGGAGTTTGCGGGCAATGGAATCTTCGCGCGCCTCGAGCACCCCAAACGGATCTCCATTTTGCTCGGCCTGATCAATCAGAACATTCTTCACGTACTGCTGGGTCAGCGTGGAGGCACCCTGCGTGGAGGCGCCCGTGGCGTTGTTCACCACGGCGCGGATCATGCCTCGTGGGTCAATCCCGCCGTGCTCGTAAAAGCGCTCATCCTCAATGGAGATGACGGCGTGCTTCATGTAGTCCGAGACCTCATCCAACGGCACCACTATCCGGTTTTGCGCCCAGAACGAGGCCAAAAGATGACCGTCTGCGGCGTACACAAAGGATGCCTGAGAAAGCGCACCCGGGGTGAGTTCATCGGGAACTTCATCAAAGAGGCTCACTGCGTCCTCGGTGGTAGCCGAGGCTCCCACAGCAAGGGGAATGAACAGCCCCGCAGCCAGAACGCCGCCCACCCCGGCCACCATCACGAAGGCAAGAAGGAGCGCAACCATCTGCACCGGGTTCATCCGGCGCTTGGGTTGACTCGTCTGTTCGGTGTCAGGGGTGCGGTTACGTGCCATGATTCGAGCGTACGATCCCTCACCCCGTTCCGCCCCGGCAACAGCCGGACCTTATCGAGTTGAGATAATAGCGTCGCTGAAGTACGCCGAACGAGTCGCCCCCCGCCCGACTCGTGACCTTCCCGTAACAATTCAGGTGAGAGACTTCCGCCATGGTACCAATTTGGGAATATTCCACCGTTCCGCTGCTGATCCACAACCAGAAGGCCATCCTTGATTCCTGGGGGGAGGATGGCTGGGAATTGGTCACCGTCCTTCCGGGACCCAGCGAGGATGCTCTAGTGGCGTACCTCAAACGGCCCCGCGCCTAAGGGGTGTCACGAGCCTCGGGAGTCCCTCGCGCCCAGCAAACCCTCGCGCCCAGTTTGGCCCCACGCCCAGGCCAACAGCACATCCGGCACCCAGCAACTTCTGCCCCGCAGGATCGTCGTCGGGAATTCACTGCCCGACGACGCGCAGGCCCCACAGGCCCAGAGTTCTACCGCGCGCGGCGCTCCAAGCGCTCAAAGTCAATCAACACCACGGCACGGCCCTCGCGGCGAATCCACCCGCGGGCGGCAAAGTCTGCGAGAGCCTTGTTGACCGTCTCGCGGGAGGCTCCCACCAACTGGGCCAACTCTTCCTGTGTGAGATCATGCGCCACGCGAATCCCGTCCTCGGTGCGCTCGCCGAACCGCTGAGCAAGATCCAGCAGGGACTTAGCAACACGCCCAGGAACGTCGGCGAACACCAAATCGGCCAGGGACTCGTTGGTTCTGCGGAGTCTGATGGCCAGGGCAGCCAGCAGGTGCGCGGCTACGGCAGGCCGTGGCCGAATCCACTCCACCAGGGCGCGGTGGCTGAGTTCATACACCACGGATTCGGACACGGACGTGGCGGTTGCGGTGCGGGGACCGGGGCTGAACAATGTGAGCTCACCGAACATATCCCCTGGTCCCAGGAGTGCCAGCAGGTTTTCGCGCCCGTCCGTGGAGGAACGGCCGAGTTTGATTTTGCCTTCGCCGATGATATAAAGGCGGTCTCCCGCTTCGCCCTCGTGAAAGAGCACGTTCCCGCGGGAGAGTTCCACGGGCTTCATGGTGGCCACCAGGGCTCGCGCTTCGGCATCATCCATTCCGGCAAACATTGGTGCTGAGAGTAGGACGTTCACGTCCACGGCGATCCTCCATGATCCACGGGTCCGGACGCAGGTGTGCGTCCGATGACGGCTTCTGTTCCCATCCTGCCTCACGCCGCCCGGTTTATGGGTGTGCATCGGCGCGGCGCGCCGCAACTGGCTACGCTGGGACCGTGGAAACCCACTTGGCGCTGGTGCGCCGTGCCCGCCGCATCAACCGGATGCTCGCGGAGGTGTACCCGGATGCCCGCTGTGAACTGGATTTTTCCACGCCGTTTGAGCTTCTGGTAGCCACCGTGCTGTCAGCGCAGACCACGGACAAACGCGTCAACCAGACCACCCCGGCACTGTTTGCGCGGTATCCCACCGCCGAGGCGCTGGCCGGGGCAGACCTCCGCGAGGTAGAGGATATCCTGCATTCCTTGGGGTTCTTCCGAGCGAAAACTCGCTCGATAGTGGGACTCAGCCACATGCTCCTCGAACGGTTTGACGGGGAGGTTCCCCACACGCTGGACGAGTTGGTGCAACTTCCCGGGGTGGGCAGGAAAACCGCCAACGTGGTGTTGGGGAATGCCTTTGGGGTACCGGGCCTCACCGTGGACACGCACTTCGGCCGGTTGGCGCGGCGGTTGGGGTGGTCCAAATCTCAGAACCCCGAGGTGGTGGAAGCGGACGTAGCGCAGTTGATTGAGCGGCGCGAATGGACGCTCCTCAGCCATCGGCTCGTGTGGCACGGGCGGAGGGTC
>JAIRQO010000019.1 GCA_031256435.1 Cellulomonadaceae bacterium | reverse complement strand
CGTCCCCCATCGGCCCCAAGACCATTGCGCTTGGTGACCGTAATGGACGTGATGGTGCTGAAGCCGAATGCCTTGGCCACCGCCTCTGGCGTCATGGCCACCGTCCAGGTGCGGTTGGGGTTGGCGGTGACGGCGTCACCTTCGTCGGGCACGGCAGTGAACGTGCCGCCCGCCGTGTAGCCCCCGGTGGAGGAGGAGAACTCGGTGCGGGCAACCTTGCCGGGAGACCCGGCAAACCGCATGACCCACCCGTTCGTTGCCGTCACGGCGGCATTGGTGTTGGGGTGTTCACGGTCCGCGTAGAACGTGCCGGGGTACGTTTTGTCATTGTCCACGTATCGTCCCGCGCCGCCGTACACCTGGCAGGACGTGGAATCGCACGTGTCATACACGCCGTGCAGGCGGTCCTCCCCCATGGCGTAACTGCGCGCGGCAACCGCTTGTGCCTCCAGCGCGGCCATCCCCTTGTTGGCAGCGTTCCCCCAACTGGCCGGAGATTCCCGTGGCACCACGCCCTGGAGGTACTGTTGCATGGTCACCTGGTTGATCAGGTATTGAATGTGTGCGCCAGCGGCGTTGGTGTACACCCGCAGCACCATGCTTCCGCGATACACGGTGTCCTCGCCTGTTTGGCACACGCGAATCATGTCCTTGTGCGGGTTGGTGTTTCCGCTGGTGCTGGCTTTCACCACGGTCCCGGAGGCGATATTCGTCTTGGTAGCAGAGAACGTTCCGTTGCACGTGGTCCCCGTTTGGTAACTCAACTGCTTGCCGCTGCGTGAAATGCGCAGAGCCACCTGGCCGGAACTGGAACCGGATCCCGGCACTGCCACACCGCCCACCGTCAATCCAGCACCCACCAGCGTGACCGTCTTGTTGGTGTGCGCGCTGAGTTCCACATCCACCGTGGGGTTCCCCCCATCCTTCTTCAGTGTTGCTGGCTGGTAGAAGTGTTCCAGAATCTGCTCGGACGTCCAACCCTTGTCCTTGGCATAGCCGTAGGCACCGTACTGGCCCATGCCGCGTCCGTGACCCCAACCTCGTCCGGTGAAGGTGATGGTTTTCACTGGGGCTGGCGTTGCAGTAGGCGCGGGCGCCGGAACCGCAGGAGGCGCGGTGGGTTCGGCCGGTGCCGGTGGAGGCGTCCACACGGACGATCCTCCCGGCAGATATGTCCGCAGATCTCGCTCCACGGCAGCACTGACTGTTCCTGTGCCACCAATGATGACAATCCGGTTGGGCTGCCAGGCTTTGAGTGTGGCTCGTGTTGCTGCGGGAAGGCTGTTCTTCCCGGCAAGCAGCACGGGGAGGTCTTTCCCGCCCGCCAGCGCGCCGCCGGTCAGCGTGGTCCAGCGGTCCACCCCGGAGGTGATGTACACCGTGGAGGAGCGCGCAAACGCATTGCGATGCGCTTCGGCGGCCATGGTGTATCGGCTTCCGGAACCCCATCGTTGCACCGGGGCAATCCTGCGCAGCGAGGCGGCCATGGAGTCCGAGACTCCGTTGGGAGTGCCCAGGATGGTGATGCGCGCGGGCTTCAACCGCGTCAACTCGGTGCGGACGGACAGCGGGATCACGCCCGTTCCCTGGGGAACCAGCAACAACGCCGCCCCGGATTTTGCCGCAATGGACGTAGCGGTGAGCGTTTGAATCACGCTGGATTGCGAGGCGATCACCACCGTGGAGGCCGTGTTGGGGTGACTCTTCTTGGCCACATTGGCGGAGAGCGTTGCCCTGTTACTGCCAGAGATTCGGCTCACCTTCGGCTCAAAGGGCAGCGCGCGCAACTTCTTGGCAGCGGACGCGCTCACGGAGCCGCCAGACCCCACAATGACAATCTCTTTGGGCTTCAGGCGTTTCAGTTCCGCAGCAACCTTGGCGGGAATCCCGTTCTTGGTGATCATCAGGTGCGGCAGATTGAACCGGGCTGCAAGGCGCGTGGCCAGCAAACTCTCGTGGTACTTGGCGCCGCTGGACACGTACACACGGGACACCCCTGCTTTGTACGTAGCGGCGCTGATCTGGGCGGACACGGTGTACCTACTCCCGGAACCTAACCGCACCACCACGCCCGTAGCGTTGTTGGCCACGTAGTTGCCAGCGCGGCTGCGGATAGCGGCCAACTTGGCGTACCCGTACCGGCCAGGGCAGGCGGTGAACGCCACGTCCCGGTGACCCACCACGGTGGGCATGGTGTACGTCCGGCCCTTGACCTGCTTGGCGGTGGTGGAATTGGCCACCCAGTTCACGTTACCCCGAGGGTTGGTTTTGTACGTAGCAAACCTCATCCCAATCACGTCAGCCACAGCGTTGACCGCAGCGGACGGCATGTCCACCAAGTCATAGTTGCCCAGCACGCTGACGCCCAGAGTCTCCGTGTTGAAACCACTAGCGTGGACACCCACCCGTGCGCGGTCCAGCGAACCCTGGCGGCCCTCATAGATGTTCCCCCACTTGTCCACCACAAAGTTGTACCCCAGGTCACACCACCCACGCCCCTGCGTGTGATAGCGCTGGTCATTGCGCAGTTGCTGCATCGCTGCGGCCTGCGTGGTGTACCCGTTGCCGCCGGCGGTGTGATGCACCACTGCCAACTTGATGGTGCTGGCCGAACCCATGGCGCAGATGGGAGCGGTGGCGCCCCACGTAGACCGCGGAATGATGCGGCTCGCCACGGAGGCGGCTTCCTGCACCTCGGCATCGCCGGGGTGATACACGGCGTTGGAGATGGTGGCCTGGGGTGCCGCGTTCTCTTCCTGCGACGACGAAGCAGCGTTCTGAGTGGCGGTTGCGTCACTGGATTCCGGCTCGGGCGAGCCGATGAGCACCAATTCCACGCCGTCCGCCTCGGTCACCGGATCGGCATCCGGTGCTGTGGCTATTTGAATGGCCTCGCCTTGCCCTACGTAGAGGGAATCCGTTCCAGCGCGAACGCCAGCCTTGGCTTCTTCGGTTCCTGCATCCGGAACCACGCCGTCATCCTCGAGGTCAAACCATTCGCCCCACTCGCCGTCGGCATCCCGCACGCGGACACTGAGGGCGGGAACCTCGGTCCCCAGAGGCCAGGACACGGCTACCGTTTGGAAAGGTTCCTCAGATTCAATAGCCGGGGAAGCGGCCACTCCATCGTCGTCGGAAATGTCCAGTGCCACAGAATCATCCGTGACGGGAACGCTTTCCTGGGGTTCCTCGGTGAGAGCATCGCCGGTGGTGGCGGGGGTGCCGTCCGGAACCGTCAGGCCTATGGACGTGAGTGTGGGCTCTTCCAGCGTGGAAGCGTCCACCGTGGCTGCCTCCGGTGAGGAATCCGTGGCAAAGGCGGCGGACTCGATGGCCGGTGCGCCCACCGGAGCAGCGGAATCCGCGGGAATTCCTGCCGTGAACGCACATCCGGATGCGGTCACAGCGAGAACGGCAAGGCCGGCTATAGCGCGGCTAGTCTTGAAATGCATAGGTCACCCCTAGAGAAGAATCTGCCTCCATCCCATCGAATCCTGAGCGAAGCCTCAACCGCACCCAGCCATAGTTACGAGACCGTGACGAAACGTGTCCAATATCTACGGACTACGCGTGTTCTAGGCACGCTTTGATCACATTTCAGAATGTGCTGAAGCGGGAGTGTGGGCGGAAAAATCTCTACTTGGTCAGGTGAATGGAGGAAAGCGAGATGGAGTTCTTGATTCCTGATCCGGCCTTGGGGCGTGCATCCACGCGCAGGTAGAGGTAACTGGAGTAGCGAGGGTTGTCCCGCACGGCGGCGGTGGGCGTGTAACTCTTGGACTTGCTCAGCACCTTGTAGCTGTCCGTCTTGCTGTCCCACACCATCCACGAGTAGGTGTAGCTCTTAGCACCCTTGAAACCGGAGGTCTTAGCGGTAAGGCGTGTGCCCGCCTTCACCGTCCAATCATCCGCATATCCGCCGTCTTTGGCGCCCTGGACTTTGACCGTTCCCATGGTGACCTGCGGGGCGCTGATGTTGCCGGACCAGAAATCGAGTTTCTGGTAGCCCGGCGCACTTGCCGTCACGCGCACATGCACGTCCGCTTTGAAATCCGCCTTGGTGAGTGTGTAGGTTTTCTTGGTGGCACCCCTGATGGGCAAACCATCCCGAATCCACTGGTACTTCAACGTCACGGCATCTCTGCTAGGACTGGTGGTGAAACCAATCGGCTTGGCTTTCACGGTTTTCCCCACGGCGCCCACGCCGGTGATGATCACGGTCCTTGCCTGAATCTGCCCTTTGAGCGTGATCTTCCGCTCCACCGAGGTTGCCACCACGGGCTTCAGCGTGACGCCAGGGACTGGCGACGTTGATGGCGCTTTTGCCGTGACCCGGAGCGAGATCTTGTGTCCGTAATCCGCCTTCTGCACCTTATACGTGGAGCAGTTGGTACCCACCACGGTGGAGTTGTTCCGCAGCCATTGGCAGGTGGGCTGTGTGGACATGGCTGACTCGGTTTGTTGCTCGCCACCTCCGTCAACGTAGGTGTAGGACCAGTACGCCGGGCTGACACCTGCCCAGAACGTG
Source organism: Cellulomonadaceae bacterium (assembly GCA_031256435.1). Classification (GTDB taxonomy): domain Bacteria; phylum Actinomycetota; class Actinomycetes; order Actinomycetales; family Cellulomonadaceae; genus Xylanimonas. The sequence goes on along the minus strand of JAIRQO010000019.1, from coordinate 42,723 downwards.
TCCCCCACCTTATTGGTTTCCGAAATGTACGGCTTGTCCATGTCCGCAGTCACCTCTACCGCCGAGGCTGCCGGCGCGGAAACAATGCCAGCGAGTGTCAGCACGCTGGCCATGGCCAGTACACCTGTCAATTTCCTACGACGAACGGCTCGGCTGGGCTCTGTCGGAGCGGGCATCGCGTGGGAGGGCATCGCGTGGGAGGACATCGTGTGGGAGGGTGCCTCGGCCTCGGTCATGGCGGGGCGGGCCTCGGTCATGGCGATGGTGTGCGTCATTGCTGCTCCTGAACGATGGGGTGGGGAAGGCTGGCGGAGGCTGGGGAAGGCTGGGAGGGGGTCACTTGGTGACGTGAATGGTGGCCCAGTTGACCTGGTTCTTCAGATCAGAACCTGGTTTGGGCCGGGCATCTACGCGCAGGGTGATGTTGACCGAGTGATACGTCTTGTCCAGCAGTGAGGCCTTGGGCGTAAAGCTCTTGGAGGTGGAGAGGACCTTGTAGGTATCCTTGGTGGAATCCCACACCATCCACTTGTAGGTGTAGGTTTTTGCCCCGGTGAATCCTGACGGCTTGGCGGTGAGCTTCTTGTTGACTTTCACTGTCCAGTTGCCCAACCGTTCTACTTCCTGGGCTCCTTGCACCTTCACCCTTCCCGCCGTGACGGACGGAATATCAACGGCAGCCGATTCGAACGTTTCGGTGAAGTATCCGCTTGCTGACGCTGTCATCCGCACGTAGATATCGGCTCGAAGGTCCGCCTTGGTGAGTTTGTATGTGCTCCTCTTGGCGTTCTTGATGGGGAGTCCATCGCGGTACCACTGGTATTTCATCCTCAGAGAGTCTCGATTGGGTGTTGTCTTGACATCCAGGGGTGTGGCGCGCAGGGTTTGACCCACTACGGACTTTCCCGAGAGCATCACGCCTTTGCCCAGAATCCTGCCCTTCTTGGTGACCTTCTGGGCCTTGGAGGTGCGCACCATGGGTTGGAGGGTCATCCCTGCGGCAGGTGCCTGAGCCGTTCCCGTTACCCGCATAGAAATCCACTGCCCGTAGTCCGCTTTCTGAATGGTGTACTTGGCGCAGTCACGCCCCACTACGGTGGAACCACCGCGCAGCCATTCACATTTGGTGCTGGTGGCCTGGATGTACTGGCCGGTCCGTAGAATTCCTGATGTGTCTGTGTAGGTGGCGTACCAGTAGGCCTTGGGAGCGTCTCCATAGAGCGTTTCCCCCACCGTGTACACATAGGTAGTGATAGTGGGCTCGCCCATGTATCCAGGTACGGTGGCGGCTGAGGCTGCGGGGGCCACCCCTACGCTGAGGATGCCCGCAACGCTGGCGGCGGCAATTACCGTGCTCAGTCTGCGGCGCTTGCGCGAGGTTGCTGTGGGTGCTTCAACGCTGTGATGTGTGATGTCAGACACACTTCCAATGTAGACGCAGCGCAAACCGCGCGCACCGGTGGACTACGGGTGCCCACTAACGATTTGGTAACGGGATTTCGATTGGCTGAGCGTCCAGCTGACCGTCCTGGGTAGCCCCATGGCCACAATAGAGCCCGAAAACTGGCCACAGGGCTACCCAGGACCGAAAGAACGCGAGGGTTTCGACCGTCGCACCTTGCGGCGCTGGCTCAACCGCCCGAGACAGAGTGCTCAGGCAGCGAACCGGGGGGCGAGGGTGTTGTCCACCATGGTCAGGGCGGCGGCGATGGCCTGGTGCATGTCCAGGTACTGGTAGGTGCCCAACCGGCCCCCAAAATACACATCCGGCTCGGCAGCAGCCAGCTCCCGGTAGGCCAACAATCGTGTCCGATCCTCCGCCGTGTTGATGGGATAGTAGGGTTCGTCGGACACGGTGGCAAAGCGGGAGAACTCGCGGTGGATCACCGTTTTGTCCATGGTGTAATCCCGCTCGGGGTGGAAGTGCCGGAACTCGTGGATGCGGGTGTACGGGACGTCTGTATCGGCATAGTTCATCACGGGGCAGCCCTGGAAATCCCCCACGTCCAGTACTTCTTCTTCTAAGTCAATGGTGCGCCAGCCGAGTTCGCCTTGCTGGTAATCAAAGTATTTATCCACCGGCCCCGTGTACAGCACAGGGACGGATCCCACGCACGAGGCTTTGTTCACTGCTGCATCGTCGGAGAAAAAATCAACGCCGGTGGAGATGGAGATGTTGGGGTGATCGGCCATGCGGTTGATCCAGGCGGCGTAGCCGTCCACGGGCAGGCCCTCCCAGGTGTCAGCAAAGTAGTTGTTGTTGTAGGTGTAGCGGACAGGGAGGCGCGAGATGATGGACGGCGAGAGTTCGGTGGGGTCGGTTTGCCACTGTTTGGCGGTGTAGTTGCGGATGAATGCCTCGTACAGTGGCCGTCCGATGAGGTTGACGCCTTGTTCGTCGAGATTTTCCGGCGTTTTACCGTTCAACTCGGCTGCCTGTTCGCGAATGAGTTCACGCGCCTCCGCAGGCCCCATGGCGCTGCGGAAGAACTGGTTGATGGTGCCGAGGTTGATGGGCATGGGGAACACCTCGCCGCGATGCGTGGTGTACACCTTGTGAACGTAACTGGTGAACGCCGTGAACTGCTGCACGTAATCCCACACGCGCTGATTGGAAGTGTGGAACAGGTGAGCGCCGTAACGATGCACTTCAATGCCCGTTTCTGGATCGTTCGACGAGTAGGCGTTGCCGCCAATATGGTCACGCTTGTCAATCATGGCGATCTTCAGGCCGTGCTGACTGGCCAGCCGTTCAGCCACGGTGAGCCCAAAGAATCCGGTACCTACAATGACAAGATCAGCGTCCATGTTTCTAGGGTACTGGCTGGGGTGGCCAGCGGCGGGATGAGCCGCGATAACGCGCGGAAAGAGTGCCCACGGCGCGTGTTTGGGGGTGCCCACGGCGCGTGTTCGGAGGTGCGACGAATCGGCATGACAGGTGCGACGAATCGGCGAGCAGAGTTTCACTGGACGGCAAGTGATAGAAGGCACAACGGCAACGCGAGTCTCGCAGAACGGCGATTGGTGACTAATGATGATGAGCCCTCAACCTCCCGTGCCACAACGATGATGCGGGTATCTGAATTTGATACCGAGGACGTCATTGCGGCACGCACTCTAGGAGCATTCCGGCGTGGATTGGCTTCGGTCCGTCCAATCTCTAGGCGGGGACATCCTTCGCCAAACGTAGGGCGGGGGCAATCTCGTCCTAGGTTTTTCACCCACCGAGAGAGTCCTGTGGCTAGTCTTCGTGAGTTAACGATCTTTGTCGACGAGTCAGGTGACTTCGAACCATTTGAGTCCCGTAACCCGTATTACGTCCTGGCGTTCGTCCTCCACGAGTAGCAGCGTTCACTCACCGACCACCCCCGCGAGCGCGGAGAGGTGGTGCCTCTATGGCGTCAGTAGATTAATTCACCTCACCATCCTGCATCGACCCCGGTGAGGGCCTTGACGCCGCTAGTGATTACTGGCACTCAAACCCAATACTGTTACCGTTGTAGTAGGCCACCACTGGATTGCCAGTCTGGATCGATGCAGCGAGTTGGGCGCGAAGTGGCCACAAGCACCAGTCCTCGTCCGCCAGGTGCCGAGGGTGCTCCTGTACCGTGATTGATTCTGCCGGCTCAAGAAAAGTGAGGGCTTCGTCAACCGAGGCGTAGTCCTCCAGGGTTTCCGGATCTGCCGGACCCTGTACTGACTTGCCAGAGTCCACATCCGTGTATGTGACTACCGGAAAGTCTGTGACGAACCATCTCACTGACGCCTCGCCTGGCTCTACGAACTGCGTGAGGCTACGGGATCGCAGCAAAACCTCTGCATGGTTGCAGTGCCTTCGTACGACGAGATCGTTGCCCTCAATTGCCACCTCGATGAGTTCGTCAAGGCGATCTGGCGTGTCCGTATTTAGCCGAGATATGGCGTTAGCCTCGGGATAGGAACCCGCGCAGAGACTAACAGTGTTCTGGCTGGTCCACGAAGCTAAGGGGCGCCGGAGGCGCCTACCGTGTGTGTCCTGTAAAACCCTGGTGGTCCCGTCAACGGTAACCTTCAGTACGGCATCGAGTTCAGGCAGGGCAGCCTGTGCGAGTTCCGGCTTTACTATCACTCGCGCTGCACCGGAGTCACCCCAGCCCCCAAGTACTGCTTCAAGTGCCGTGTACTTCTGCTGACGTACCTCGGCCTCTACCGCAGGACTGACATCCAAGCCCCTGAAACTCCAGATCGAATCGATGAGACGCATGTACCGATGCGGACAGGCGCCGTGGTCGCGCCACGCGTACTCGCTATCGGCATAGTCCATTTCCTCTTCCCAGCCGTCTGTGGAATCGCCTTGCGGTTCGTCATCAAAGTCGCCATTCCGCGCGGTCCACAGTTCTGACTTCAGCACGGCATTGCCGAAGGCATCGAGCACCATAGCGTCATGTGGTAGTAGAGGTGGCGGAGGAGGCGCCGCAATTCCTTCACGAAAGCAAGCGCAGGCAACGTAGACTTTGTGCTCGCTCATGGTTCCATCGTATCCGTTCACCTGGCCGAGAGGATGAGACCTTACAACTTCTGCACTCACGTGCCTCGGTGGTGGCGGGGTGAGGTTTTCACCGTGGGCAGGGTGACGGGCAGGGAGTTTGCTGCGCACAGGATAACCGGTGGAAGCCGACGATCAAGCTCAACGAGAGCGCGAGTGACGAGGACATCCTCGGGAAGGGTGGCTTTCATAGACAATGCCGCCCTGCGCCATTAACCCGTGCCAACTCGTTGAACTGAGCCTTGGAGACATGACCAAACCGAGTGGCGTTACTGTGAACATACTTGATGGTCAATCCGGAATCAAACTCCCAGAGTTTCGCAAGCCACACACCAAAACCGGGACCATCAACAAGGTTGCGTGCCATGGAGAAGAACATCAGGTTGTCTCGGATAGAACCTGTAGACTTTCGGACGCTCACTCCGGGGCCTCTCTGCCGCGCCAACACCGTACTCCGGCTCTGGGTGCGCCATCAGGGACTCGAACCCCGAACCCGCTGGTTAAGAGCCAGCTGCTCTGCCAATTGAGCTAATGGCGCGCAACCAGAAACTCTACCAGGCTGACCGCTTCATGTCCAAACCGGATTGCGCGTTGCGTCGCGTGCGCGTCATTCAACCGATTGTCAGCGATCTTGTGGGCCCGGATGACTCACCCAATAACGCTGTTTAGGTGGGTCATCCGGGCCCACAACGAAGAAAATCACCGTCATCCGGGCCCAGAACGGGGAGGGGGGGGAGGCGCCCTGCGGTCCGCAACCCGCCCAACCTACTCTTCGGGGAAGCCGTGGGGGTTCTGGGATTGCCAGCGCCAGGTGTCGGCGCACATGTCATCGATGGACTTCTCCGTGCGCCAGTCCAACTCCGCATTTGCTCGGGCGGCATCCGCCCAGAACGCAGGCAAGTCACCGGCACGGCGTGGCCCCACCACGTACGGCAGGGGCTTGCCCACGGCTCGCTCCATGGCGTGCAGCAGGTCCAGCACGGAGGTCCCTGTCCCAGAGCCCAAGTTGTACGCGCGCGTGACATCCTCCTGCGCGTCCAGGTGGTTCAGAGCCGCCACGTGTCCCGCTGCTAAATCCATGACGTGGATGTAGTCCCGTTCACACGTCCCGTCCGTCGTCGGATAATCGGCTCCGTGGACAGTCAACTGCGCCAAACGTCCCACGGCCACCTGAGAAATGTAGGGCATGAGGTTGTTGGGTATGCCGGACGGGTCCTCGCCAATCTGGCCGCTGGGGTGCGCGCCCACGGGGTTGAAGTACCGCAGCAGGGCCACTTTCCAACCCTCGCTCACGGCGGCAACGTCCGTAGCAATCCGCTCAATCATCACCTTGGTTTGCCCGTAGGGGCTCGACGAATTCAGGAAGTCCCACTCCTCGTTGTAGGGTACCGGCGCCTTGTCTCCGTAGACGGTGGCGGAGGAGGAGAACACCAACCTGGTCACGCCGTGCTTCTGCATGGCCGTCAACAGCGAAAGCGTGGAGCCGAGGTTGTTGGTGTAGTACAAGCCCGGCTTGGCCACGGACTCCCCCACGGCTTTTAGGCCGGCAAAGTGGATCACGGCGTCAAAGCCGGCGCCCGCTTGCGCGGCGTTAGCAAAGAGGGCGTCCGTTTTCTCGGCGTCACACAGATCAAAAGCGTGGACTTCCAGCTCCTTTCCCGCCAACGCTTCCAGGCGTGGAATCACGGACGGCTTGGCGTTGATGTAGGAATCAACAATCACCACCTCGTGGCCCGCCTCGATGAGTGCCAACACCGTGTGGCTGCCAATGAATCCGGCTCCGCCGGTCACCAATACTCGCATGTCCCTATCCTTCCACGCTCCCGGCGTCATCCGCACGGTCAGCACCGTCCCCGGGCCCGGCACCGTCTCCGCGCCCGGCGTCCTCACCGCGGACAATGCTTAACACGTCATCGCGGACCTTCTCCATGATGTCCTCATCCACCGCCTCTACATTGAGCCGCAGCAGCGGTTCTGTGTTGGACGGCCTGAGGTTGAACCAGAACCGGGGCTGACTGTTCCAGTGGACCACGGTGGTGCCGTCCAGATCATCGATGTTGCAGTCCGGGTAGGCCGCGCGGTACGCCGCCACCACGCGATCCTTCGCCTCGGCAACGGAACTCACCACGGAGTTGATCTCGCCCGAGGCCGAATACGGCTGGTACATCTCCGCGAGCGCCGAAAGCGGATGCTCTTGCCCGCCCAAGGCCGCCAGCACGTGCAAGGCGGAGAGCATTCCCGTGTCCGCAAACCAGAAATCGCGGAAGTAGAAGTGGCCGGAATGTTCGCCACCAAAAATCGCGTTGTACTGGGCCATCTGCGCCTTGATGAAGCTGTGGCCCACGCGGGAACGGATGGTTTGCGCCCCGGCAGCCTGCAACATCTCGGGCACTGCCCGTGAGGTGATGACGTTGTGGATCACCCAGGGGCGCTCTTCCCGGTCATCACCGTCCAAGCCCTGCAACCGTGCTACTTCCCGTAGACCGATCAGCAGCGTCATCACGGAGCCGCTAACAGGGTGGCCTTGCTCGTCCACCACAAAGCAGCGATCCGCGTCCCCGTCAAACGCCAGCCCAATGTCCGCCTTGTTCTCCACCACGGCCCGTTGGAGGTCCACCAGGTTGGCGGGATCCAGCGGATTGGCCTCATGGTTGGGGAAGGAACCGTCCAACTCAAAGTACAGGGGAATGATCTCCAGCGGCAGTTCCGGCAATCCGGCGGCGGTACCCAGCACGGCAGGAGCCGTGTAGCCGCCCATGCCGTTGCCCGCGTCCACCACCACTTTCAGCGGACGGATTCCGGAGATGTCCACCAGAGAACGCAGGTGAGCGCCGTATTCGGCCAGCATCTCCCGCTCGGTGACGGTCCCCGGTTGTGCCACGGGCTCCGGCAATCCCTTGGCCAAGTAGTGCTGCGCCAGGGTGCGAATCTCGGCTAACCCGGAGGCCTCCCCCACCGGCTTGGCACCGGGGTAACACTGCTTGATGCCGTTATACCGGGCGGGATTGTGACTCGCCGTGAACATGGCACCGGGGAGATTCAGCGAACCCGCAGCAAAATACAACCCGTCCGTGGAACACAAGCCAATCCGCACCACGTTGACACCGGCATTCGTCACCCCACGCTGATAGGCCGCAATCAGCTCGTCGCAACTGGCCCGCATGTCATTTCCTACGACGACGGTAGGCGCCCCGGTCATCGGTTCGGTGAAACTCGCGGCGGGCGCGGCGGTACCAGTGCTGGTTGCGGTGCCTTCCGGGGAGGAGACGCCCCACAACGGCAGTACCACAATCCGTGCAAACGCCGCCCCTACGGCCTCGGCTACCTGCGGTGACAGTTCATCCGGCACAACACCGCGCACGTCATAGGCCTTAATAATGGTGGAAAGATCCATGGTCATGGCTTCCACCCTAGCCCGCTCGCCGAGGCATCGCGGTAGACTGGCCTGACGATGACGTACCGAGCCGATCTGCCCCAAACGGTCTTTGCGCTGGACACCACCATCCAGACCTATGACTGGGGATCGCGCACGGCCATTGCCGATCTGTTGGGCCTAGAACCGGACGGAAACCCGCAGGCCGAACTGTGGATGGGAACGCACCCGGCGGGGCCCTCCGTGGCGCTGCTGCGCGGAGGCGAACGCGTGCTCCTCGGTGACGTGATTGCTCAAGATCCCATTGCCATGCTCGGTGAGCGCGTGTCCAACGAGTTTGGGCCGCGCCTGCCCTACTTGTTCAAGATTCTGGCAGCGGACAAGGCGCTCTCGGTTCAATCGCACCCGTTAGATCACGTGGCGCGTGCCGGATTCAACCGGGACAACGCAGCGGGCCTGACCCCCAACGCCCCAGGTAGGACCTACTCGGACCCGCGCCACAAGCCGGAGATGATTTACGCGCTCACGGAGTTTGCCGCTTTGGCTGGCTTCCGGGACGCCAGGGCGGCGCGGCACATGCTGGCCGATCTTGACGGAGGCCTTGCTGAACGTCTTCGGGAGGCCCTGGCCGCACCATCGTCGAATATGAACCGCGCGGGAGCGCAGGCTATCCGTGCCGCCTTTGCTGTGCTGATGGACGCGAGACTGGCGGATACAGGAACGATGGACTGTCGCGGTTCTGACGATGTGGCGGAGGTGCTGGCCTCGGTGCAGCAACGCCTCGATTCTGCGGATCCTTCGCTGGCCTCGGCGCGGCAACTGGCAGACCGGGCAGTGCTGCGATTGGCCGAGGAACACCCTGGGGACCCGTGCGTTCTGGCGCCGTACCTGATGAATCACGTGCTGTTGAAGCAGGGCGAGGCGCTGTACATTCCGCCCAGCGTGGCTCACGCGTATCTGCACGGCGTGGGCGCGGAAATCATGGCGTCCTCAGACAACGTGATCCGGGGAGGCTTGACCAGCAAACGCGTAGACGGGCCGGCGTTCTTGGAGGTCACGCGCTTTGATCCCGGTCCCGCCGAGGTGCTCACGGGAGCGATGATTGTGGAAGTGGGTCACGTTCAGACCCTGCGCGTTCCCGTACCCGAGTTTGCTTTGACCGTCATTGATTCCGAGGCGGGGTGGCCCCTAGCGCTGCCCGAACGCGGTCCGCGCATTGCGCTGAGCGTAGTGGGGGACGTGGAATTGATTACCGCAGCAGGAGAGCATCGGCGGTTGCGACAGGGGTCAGCGGTGTTCGTGGCCCACGCTGCCGGAGCGGTGTCCGTTATTGGCGACGGCAGGATTGTGGTGGGGTGGACGCCCTGAGGGTGATTCCGGCACTGCGGGGCTCACACGAGCACAGCATGGCTCACGCGAGAAACGTAGGCCTACCGCGAATGCTGTAGCACCCGAAGGTGACCTCGGCGAGCCACTTCCGTCACTGACGTGGGCTCGTGGGGCACACGATACTGCGGGGATTCGTCACGGACAGCATCCAGGAGCACGGACAAGTCATCCTTTTCCACACGCCGCGTAGGGACTCGGGGAGCCGTGACGCTCGGGAAGGACCCTGCCGGTGGCAGGATTTTCACCATCTCCCACCCGCGCGGAACCGTGAGACGATCCGCATGCGTGGAGCAGAAATCATAACTGTACGGCTGGGCGTCCTGGGCCAGGGGTCCCATCACCACCGCGCGGTCAATGTACACGTAGGTGAGCGTGGCTACCGGCTCATGCTGGCATGCAGCGCGCGTGCAGGTCCGTGTAGTCACGCCCTCAGATTACGCGCGTGATTCCCGCGGATCGCCGGGGCGCGCCGGAAAGCAGTCAGGCAGAGCACGGGGTGGTGAGTAGGCTCTGGGCCATGCAGACTGACCCCGCCCCGCACACGCCCCCGACATCGGCATCGGCAGCGGCAGCGGCTCAACCTGCTGGGGATGCCCGTCCTGATGTGCCAGTTCAGCCTGATGTGACCGTTCAGCCCGATGTGACCGTTCAGCCTGGTGTGGCGGTCCAGGCTGCTGTTCCGGTGCGCAGGCATCGTGACCGCCGGGGCCGTGGCATCCGCGGGCCGCTCCTCCCTCTCGGCCTTCCGGCACACCGCACTCGCAGTCAGCAGTTCGACGATGTAGTGGTAGGCATTGCGGACACGGTGCGGCTCCAGTGGGGCGAGGCTTTAGGGAACACGCAGTTTGCCGTGGAGGACATCCCGCCCTCTGATCCCGCGCCGTGGGAACGGAGCATGGTCCCCCTGGGGCGATGCTTTCCCGCGGACCTGGGGCAGCCCGCGCGCGTGGTGGTGTACCGCCGGCCAGTAGAACAGCGCGCCGCAGACTTTGATGACCTCACGGATATTGTGCACGGTGTGATTGTGGAGCAGGTGGCACACCTGCTCGGCCGATCACCGTACGAGATTGATCCACGCTTTGAGGACTAACCCAGCGGCTCCATGGGCTTCCACTCGGTGTCCTGCCGAAGCGTCTTGGCGTCCTTCAGTCCACGCTGCAACTGGGCAAACCCGGACTTCTTGTCCTCCGTCAGGGACAACCGGATCACTTCCTTGGCCCACGTGGCCGCGGTGCCAATACCAAAAATCACCGGATTGTACTGCCCGTACAACCGCAGGTACTGGGCAATGTAACCGCGGTTGCGCATGATGTGATACCGGGTCATGTCTGACGTAGAGTTCAGTTTCCGTACCGAGCCGAGCCGGTGGTGGTCCAGTTCACGCGTGCGTTCCAGAATGAGGTCACTCGTCACGATGGGTCGAGTGATCTTGGAGGCCAGGTAGCCATAGGTGGCATCGTCGGAATAGATAAAGAAACGCGGGTCCGGCAGGCCGATGCGTTGAGTCACCGAGCGGTGGAAGAGTCCGCCCTCAAAGCACAGCGTGTTCATGGGACGGTACTCGGCGGTGGCTGCCTGGTTAGACTCACCTTCCGCACGGAGCGTGTCCGCGTTGCCCGTGTGCTTGCCGAAGGGCCGGGGCGCAATGGGGTTGGGCATCCCCAGGTGGTCCCAAAAATCGTACTGCCAATAGAACGCCGTGCCGTCAAAGTTGAGGCGTGAACCCTGGATCACCGCGTGCGTGTCCATCAGGTCCTTCCCCGCGGCAAGGTCACCGTCCACGCGGTCCGTCCAGTGACGCAGTTTGGTGATGGCGCCCGGGAGTACCTTCACGTCATCATCCATCAGCCAAATCCACTCGGCTCCGGAGTCATAGGCCACCTTGGTCCCTGCGGAGAATCCGCCCGCTCCCCCACCGTTCGTTTCTTGGGGAACGTAGAGGACTTCAGAGGTATCTGCGACGATGCTGCGCAGCGTTTCCACCATCGCCTCGGTGTCCGGGGAACTCTCGTTGTCCACAATGACAAAGCGCGCAGGGCGCTCCCCCATCACCGCAAAGGAATCAAACAGAACCTGGAGCAGTTCTTGACGCATGAAGGTACACACCACAATGGCGTACGAGGATTGGTCAGACACCCCTCAACAATACCGCGCTCAGCGTGAACCCGTTACCGCGCGACAACAGGCTCCACCCTGACAACACTGGTGTTTTCCGGTTCCCTCACAGGAGTGACCGTGGTGATCAGCGTGTTCTTGGCCTCAGAATCATCGGATGCGGTGAGTCCCACGTTCCACGCGAGGGCGGGGCTGGTAGCGGGTTGGTCAGGTATTGCCAGGTCACCTGTGGACTGGTCATTAGCCGCCTGGTCAGGTGTTGCCAGGTCACCTGTGGACTGGTCATTAGCCGCCTGGTCAGCTGTGGCCTGGTCATCACCGGCGAGGACGAGCATGGCAACGTTCCCATCAGGGAACATCTCAGACACTGCCACGGACGCTGTACTCCGAGCCGCAACGTCAACGGCGTACACCCCCAGTACCGCGCCGTGGGCGTCATACCCTGTCAGGCTGGCGGTCACGGGGATCAGACCCCCGAGGTTCACTAGGTTCACCGTGGCTGCCGTTCCCGGGGGAAGCGTGACCACGCTGCTACCCACATTGTTGCGCTGGCTGCTACCCTGCCCTGGGGTGACCGGCCACGCTTGCCCGGCAATCCAGGACACGTCTACGGGCTTGCCGGTGACCACAGCATCCTTAGCCGGTTCGCCCGTGCGCTGATACATTCCTGCGGCAGCAAGGGGGGCATCAGACTCGGCAAGGACGCTGAATCGCCCAGCCTCCAGGCCCCCCAGAAGAACGTCCGTCACCACGCCAGGCTCGAGTGCCACCGTTTCGAGTCCTCTCAAGGTGACCTCGCCCGCAGGCCCGAACACCCGCAACGTTGCCTCCGTTGCGTCATCGCCTGGGTTCAGCAGCCGCAATGCTGGTGCTGCCGGATCCTCAATGGCATGCCCCGTGGAGACAATTCCCGTGACCACCACGCTGCGAGCTAACACCGAGGACTCCACCGTGTCCGTTCCCCGTGGCACCAGGCTCTCGCGCATCTGGACTTGCATGCTGGCGTCCACCCGGGCGCCCTCAGACTGAACGGACACGGCAAGCCGGCGTTCACCGGGAGCGATGGCCTCAAGCCTCACTTGGGATGACTCTCCAGGCCCCACTACCATCACTCCACCACTTCCCAGGGCGAGCGGTCCGGCTCCTCCAAAGGCGCGCAACGTGACCGTGGCTGCCCCGCTGGACGGATTGGTGACGGTCAGCAAGGCCGTGTTGCCCGGTTCGGTGTTTCCGGCCACGAGCCACTGCTCCGTGGAGGGCAACGAGCAGGATCCAGCGGCCAACCCGCGCAGGTCACCCGTGGGGGTCACCGAGGAGGTCACGCCACCGAGCAGCGGAGCCTCGTGTGCTTCGGGTTGATATTCGACGATGGCCGTTCCGGCCAGGGTGTGTCCCGCCACGCCGGACACCGTGACCGTGGTGGTGTGATCAGAACCCGCAGCAAACGCTGAGTCCCCCACGTCCGCACCTTCCGGCAACTTCACACCGGGCGGACACGCCACCACCACGGGGGCAGGTTGGGGTTCCACCACGCGGACGTCTGTGGTAGTGCCTGATGCGGAATCCAGGCCAGCAGATTCCAGAGCAATGGGACCGAAGGCCGTCAGCGCGGCCACGGTTCCCACAGCGACCACTGCCGTGATGCCTTGGGCGATGAATCGCGTGACGGATCGTCTGGAGGCCATGTCACCACCCCCTTCTCTTGATGGGAACGGCCAGCAGGGCGTACACCACCACCACTGCTCCCAGGACCGTCAGCCACAATGTCCGGTAGGGCAAGGAGGTGGGAGCGGGGAGAGCGGGGAAGTCTTCGCTGGGCTGTGGTGATTCGCTGGGCTGTGCCGTTTCACTGGTCTGCGTGGCATTGGCATCGGGTGTGGCTTCGTTTTCCTGGGCCGCATCGCTGTCATGCGCGGCGCTAACGTCATCTGCGGCAACGCGCCACACATACGGCTCCGTTTCCGTCACCCTGACCAGGGCATCGGTGAGATCCAGGGTGGCCACCAACTCGGGGTCTGTGCCTGGAGGAACCTGAACGGCGGCCACGGACAGGGCATCGAGCCGTGGAGCAAGGGTGGGCGATGACCCGAGGGAGAGGTCCGCGACTAATTCGTCGAGCACCGTGGGTAATGACGCCGCCGGGCCAGAGGGAGCAGTCTCAGATGGCGCGGTGCCAGATGGCGCAGTGTCAGATACCTCAGTGCTTGGCCCCGTAGTGGGTGACGTGGCCCGCGCTGCCACGGCCACGTCCGTCAGCGATGTGCCGTTGGTGTGCATGAGGGTGTACTGGATCAGTCCGTCCGGCGCTGTGCCCACCTGCAGTACCCGCTGCCCCTCGCTCTGGAACTCCTGGCCCACGGGTGGCACCACGTCATGCGGGGCAACGTGGAGATCGCCTCCGTGTGGAGGCGAACCATCGGCCACCACCCAGGCTGCTGTGGATGCTCCCGCCAGGGCCACCACCAGGATGCTGAGAGTGTTCATCCATCGGCCGCCGGGCGTGTGACCTGTAGCGTCCACACGCGGCACCGCGAGCAGCGCGGCCACCAGCAATGCTCCGTACACCATCGCCACGGCGACACCGGGGAACTCGCCCACAGCAACGGCTACCAGACCCAACGCGAGCGATGGTGCCGCCACAAGCCAGAGGGTGCGGGACGCTCTGACGCGCCCGCGCCGCAGGAGTGCCCAGACGGCGGCAAGGAGAATGAGGACGCCCAGAATGTACGGAGCGGCCATCCCCAGGCTTCCGGCCGTGCCCGGAGCATCACCAGTGCCCGCCGCACCGATCACACCACCAGGGTCAGCCGTGCCAAACCAAGGTGCCGGAGCTGCGGCGTATCCCGCAAGCATCTGCCACGGCTCCGGTGCGTTGGAGGCAACGAGGGGCACCCCTGGCTCCGCGAAGATCATTCTCCACCCGCCATCGGTCCAGGTGTGTGCCACGCGCCACCAGAAAGGCGCGGCCACGATGAGGGGAGGAACCAAGGCCACAGCAAGATTGGCGCGGCCGGCGCGCGCCACCACCATGCCAGCAAGCAGGCCAGCGGTCACTAACGGCAGCAGCATGGGCGCACCGCTGGTAGCCACAGCAAGAAGCAAACCGGCAGCGGCGGCTGCGCCGAGAGACGTGGCAGACCCTGGAGGGGTGGGACGCGCCGCGTCCCGTGCGTGTGCTCCGATGGCCCTCAGCACGGCAACCACGGCCCACGGTAGTGCGCCCAGCGCCATCAGTGTTCCCAGCCTGCCTTCAGCCAGTGATTCCAGCATCACCGGGGACAGAGCCCAGGCGGCGCTGGCGCCAAGGCGCGCGGGAATATTCCGGGTGACGGCTCCTGCACCAAACCAGGCGCCCAGTGCGGCCAGAGGAATAGCGCCGAGGACAAGGACATGGACGGCTGTTTGGAGAGATCCGCCGAACATCGCCGTGGCGCCGAGTAAGGGCATCAGGACCGGATCGGCCGGGGCATCGATCCCCAAGCCGCCAGCACCGGAGGCTACCCACCCGGAGGTGGCGGCCTGCCAGAGCCTTGCCAAGGTGTCCGGTGCCGGTAGAAGGGCGCCGCCCACCACACGTCCACCGTTCATCAGGGGGCCCCACCACGGGTTGAACAGCACGGCAATCCCTACCACGGACAGCACGGTGATCACTCCTGCAGCAACCCAGCGTTGCCGGGCACACCGTGTCAACGTCAGCTGATCCAAAGGGTCCACCTGGGTGCGAGCCTTGTGCTCGGCGGCACGCGCCAAATGGGCATCTTTGCGTTGCTGGGCAATCTGCCTCCAGGAGGCCAGAAGTGGCCTCAAGTCTCGCCGCGGTTGCGTGGAGGTGCGCGCCACACGCCGCCGAGCCCTCACCAACGGACCGAGCCGAACGGCACGGGTGAGCACCACGCGAATCTCGGCACGAGCCCGGCCAGGGTGCTTCCATGCCACATGCGCTGCGGCGGCAACGGGGGCCCACAGAATCATGGCAAACCAGGCCAGCACGGCCAGCGGCAGTGGCGCGTGGACCAAACGGTGATGTAACTCGCTAGAGCGACGTGCTCGGTACGAGCTTTCTCGTCGGGCAATACCCTGCTGGAGATTGCGCTGCTGGACACTACCCTGTGAGGCTGCGCGCTGAGATGACTTGCGCTGTGATGACTTGCTCTGAGCGGCATTACTCCGTGGGGCTCTACTCAGTGGAGAACCCGCCTGCGTTGTGGTTTTCCCTGCGCGTAGTCCCAAGAGCGACGATTGACCGTGGTGAATAACGGCCTCGGGTACTACCACTACGCGATGTCCGGCACGCCGTGCTCTTCGGCAGAAATCTGTACCGTCCCCAAAGGTGCCATACTCAGGATCCGTCCCGTCCAGTGCGGCCCAGAGGCTGGACTTGACCAGCGCTCCGGCCAGGCCCACGGCGAGCACGTCCTCGCGGGAATCATGTTGGCCCTGATCAATCTCGGTGTCATCAATGCCGGTGAACCGGCGCCCAAGCGGCGTGACGGTGTGGCCCACTTCAATCAGCACGGACCCAGAACTGTTCTGCGGAGCGGGTGTACCATCAGCGGCCAGTGGCCAGCGGCGTTGCTTGCAGCCCACAATCCCCACCGCTTGGGTGTGCTCGATGGCACGCAGCAACTCGAGCAGGGCTTCAGGCTCGGGAGCAGAATCATCGTGAAGGAGCCACATCCATCCCCCGGGTTGACCGTGGGCGGCCAGGGCAGCATCCACGGCCTGTCCAAAGGTTTGCACCCCGCCAGCGGCAACAAAGCGTGCCCCGTCATGGTCCGTCCGCAGGCCGAGTTCCGAACCCGTGGTGCGGGCCGCGTCAATGTCCACCACCACCACGTCATCCGGGATGCGCTGTTGATCGCGCACGGCGGCCAGGGTGGATTCCAGGAACGGGGAGTGGCCGCGCGTCACCACCACGGCGGTCACGGTCACGGCTACCGGGATGGATTCGGTCAGCGCTTGGACAGCCTCAAACGAGCCCGTGGGCGGGCCGGGTGCGGTCAGGAGCGTGGTCACAGGATGATTATGGAACGAGGGTGTGACACAACCGGGCAGGCGCCCCGCTGAGGATCATGTTTGGGACGGAAGTCACACGTTGCTGTGAGGTGTTTTGGGCGTAGCGCTCAGGGGCATGGCACAGCGCTCGGCGCCCAGAGGTCAGCGCTCAACGCAGGCCCATTATTCGGGCTGAGACTCGGGCCCAATTCTCAGGCCCAGCGTCAGGATCGCCCGTCAGGCTCAGGAAGCGCGCCTCTTCAACTTGCGACGCTCGCGCTCGGACAAGCCGCCCCAAATGCCGAAGCGCTCGTCATTGTTCAGTGCGTAATCAAGGCACTCGGCGCGGACCTCGCAGCCCCCGCACACCTTCTTAGCTTCCCGCGTGGAACCGCCCTTTTCCGGGAAGAACGCTTCAGGGTCTGTTTGGGCGCACAGCGCGCGGTCCTGCCACCCCAACACGCCGGTTTCGGCGAGGAGATCGCCGAACAGGGGAACAACGGGGGCAAGGCGCTCGGCTTTCTCGGTAGCGTCCGGTGAGACGGGGGCTTCGTCGAGCAGATTCCACATGGGGATCTCCTTGCTGTTGCGGTGGTACGCGGCGAGCCTTTGCGTAGTACCACGGATAACCTGATACGTGGAATTACACGGGTGTTATCCGCTTTCGTCAAACGGAAAAGGAATATCACCGCAGGGCAAACAGGGTCCATTCATCACAAAACGGTCACACTGCCATGCGTTTCCGCAGGTCAGAGCACAACGGGAACCATTGGGCGCCCGCCTCAACGCACAAATACGCCGAATTTTGCCGATGTTCGTGGCGCGCCGTGATCGGGTGGGCGCCCCAAACTACCCGCTAGTTCACCGGGGTGTTGAGCACGCCCACCAAGGAGAGCAGCCGTTGGGACTTGAACAGGTCATCCACCAACACCGGGGCACCGCTGGCATCCCCCAGCGGGATCTTCCAGTTGGGATATTCTTGATCCGTGCCGGGCTGGTTCTGCGAGCGCCGCTCCCCCACGGCGTCCACCAATTGCACGCCGAGCAGGGCAGACGGAGTCAGGCGCAGATACCGATGCATCGCCTCCACAATCTCGCGCTCAGAGGGATCATCTCCCACTAAACCGCGTCCGCGCAAAGCGTCCACAAACTTCTGGCGCTCGGCGGCAGCGTCCGCCCGCACCTTCTCAATCGGCTCTGTGAGCAGGCCCAGGCGATCACGAAGATCCACATGTTCACCGGCAAGATATCCTGCCGTGGGAGGCATGTCATGCGTGCCCACCGAGGCCATGCACAGGTGCCGGTAGTGTTCCGGCGGCATGGGGTAGCCGTTTTCCCACTCGAACCATTCCACGGACGTTCCCAGCAAACCGCGTCCAGCCAGGTAGTCACGAACCCACGGCTCAAAGGTGCCGAGGTCCTCCCCCACCACAATGGCCCCCACCTTGGAGGCTTCCAGGAGCAGGATGCCGATCATCGCATCGTGGTCATAGGTCACATAGGTGCCTTGATCTGCTCCCATGCCGTCCGGAATCCACCAGAGGCGGAAGAGTCCCAGAACGTGGTCTGCGCGCAGCGCACCGGCGCCGCGCAGCACGGACCGTAGCATCTCGCGATACGGCTTGTACCCCACCGAGGCGAGCGCCCGGGGGTTCCACGGCGGCTGGGACCAGTTCTGGCCCTGCTGGTTGTACATGTCCGGGGGCGCGCCCACGCTGACTCCGGTGGCCAGCCATGGGGCATTGGCCCAGGCGTCGGCACCTGTGGGGTGAACACCCACGGCTAGGTCATGCATGATGCCGATGCGCATCCCGGCCTGTTTGGCCACCGCCTGCGCCGTTTGCTTTTGCTGATCGGCAATCCATTGGAGCCAGATGTAGAAATCAATCCTGTCCGTGAGTTTTTCCCGCAGGGCTACCACGGCTGGCGCTGTGGGCTGCGAATATTCCGCAGGCCATTCCATGGTGCCCAGCGCCTCCGTGATGGCGCACCACGCAGCGAAATCTTGAAGACCCTGTCCTTCGTCGGAAATGAACTGCTGATACTCACTCTCCCGCAGCGTGCGCCGGGGAGCGGTGTACACCACCTCGAGTGCGGCCTTCTTGGCGGCCCACACGGCGTCACGGTCAATGGGGCCGGGGTCCGTGTTGAGCTTCTGGACGGGCGTGAACGCCCACTCCACCTTCCCACGATCCTTGCCGCTCAGATACGCCGTTTCCGGGATGTCCTCCACGCGGATGTACATGGGGTTGAGGAACCTGCGCGAGGTGGGCAGGTACGGCGAGGGCGTCATGGGCGGGATGGGTTCGGCGGCGTGCATGGGGTTCACGGCCAGGAAGTCCGCGCCTCCCTTGCGCGCGGCGAGCCAGGCAAGGTCCGCTAGATCGCTAAAGTCCCCCACACCCCAGGAGGTGCTGGAGCGCACGGAGTACAACTGGGCCAACAAGCCCCACACCTGCGTGTTCACCGAGGCGGGAAGGGAAACGGAGTTGGGGGTGACCACCAGCGTGGTGGACGCTTGTTTGCCGTCCGAATCTGCGGAGATGACGTGCCACCCGAGCGGCAAGTTGGTGGGAACGGAGAAGGTGGCGCGGCCCGTGCGCACACCATCCACCGTGCGCGGCTCCACGTACCGGTCCACCTGGGACATCCCCCAGTGCTCGCGCTCGCTGGGAGCCGGGGCGCCCACCTCGGACCCAAATAGTTCCACCCACACGCTCACAGGCGCGCCGTCCACCACATGCACAGGGAAATCGGCGTACTCGCCCTGCTTGACCACCACGGTAGGCGGCAGGAAGTTCCGCCACTCGGCGTCCTTGGCGTAGTTGAGGGAGGCGTAGATCAGGCCAGGGTCGGTGCAGTCCATGCCGAGTGCTGTCAATACTGCGACGAGTGTGGCGGCGGACACCTGCTTGAGGTTGCCTTCAAAGTCATAGAACTCAGTCTTCACACCGCAGGCGTGGGCCAACTCTAGGAGGTCACTGGTGAGTTGGGGGGCTGGGGTGGGCGGAGTTGGGGTCGGCGTGGCTGCCGGGGTGGGAGTGGCCGGAGTTGGAGTGGCTGGTGCGGGAATGGCCGGAGTTGCTGGTGCGGGACCCGCAGCGGACTCGGCAACGGGTTCAGCAGGAGCCGGTGGGGACACAGGCTTAGCGGCAGCGGCGGGCACAGGAACGGCGGGCAGCGGGGTGGAAGTCACATCCGAATCTTGCCAGCGCAGACCGAGTTGACGCGGGCGACACCCTGGCGAGTCGCGGCTCAGCCTGCTTCATATCACCCCCACGCCCTAGGGTGGAGGTGTGACAACAACGGTGATGATCTTGACTGCCCTGAACGGGACACTCGGCGCTGCCCTGAACGGGACACTGGGCGCTGCGCCCAGCCCTTCACCTGATGACAGCATTGTGGAGGAAGGCGCTGCCCAGGTATTCCACTTTTGGGAGTGGTTTGTGGGCTACCCGGTGCAGGTGCTGGCCATTCTTGCGGGGGGAATCCTGGCCCTGTTCCTGGTCAGGCGCGCCATCACCACGGTGACCGAACGCATCGCCTCGGGCTACCACCGTGCCTACGTGGACACCTTGGAGGACACCGATGGCGAGGAGGACTTGTCCGAAACCAAGGTGCTCAAGTTCCGCAGGGAAAAGCGGCGCGTGCTGATTGAGGACGCCGGGGTGGGGGCCATTGCCTCCCTGGCCGCCAAACAGCGCCGCGCTCAACGCGCCCAAACCGTGGGTTCCGTGTTGAACTCCGCCGCCAATATCATCATCATCTCGGTGATGGTGGTGCTCATTCTCAACGCCGTGGGAGAGTCCGGAGTGGTGGGTCCCATCCTGGCCTCGGCCGGGGTTGTGGGTGTTGCCATCGGTTTCGGCGCGCAGTCCCTGGTACGTGACTTCCTGTCAGGGGTGTTCATTTTGATTGAGGACCAGTACGGGGTGGGCGATGCCGTGGACCTGGGCGGCGGCGCTGACGGCATTGTGGAAAAAATGGATCTGCGGCTCACCCACGTGCGTGCCTTTGATGGCACGCTGTGGCACGTACGCAACGGCGAAGTGTTGCGCGCGGGGAACCACACGCAGCAATGGTCTAGGGCCGTGGCCGAGATTGCCGTGCCCATCGGCAGTGATCTGGCCGTGGTTCGCGCCGCTTTACGACGAGCCGTCAAGACCGTCATCTCTGAGGATCTTGACGTCAACCTGTTGGAAACGCCGGACATCCGGGGAATTGATGCTGTCCGTGACGGGAACTACATTTTCACCGTCCACGGAAAGGTGTTACCGGGAATGGACGGAGCCGTGGCCCGTGACATGCGCACCGCAGCAACCGCCGAGTTGATTGCCGCAGGAATCCTGGGTGAGCCGCCCGCCATTGAACCGGAAGGCGGGCCTGCGGCCATGCCCGCCGTGATTCCGCTAGGTACAGTGCCCAGTAGTTCTCATGCACCAGATTCTCAGGCACCAGATTCTGACTCTGAACATGGCGCGGATGGCCATGGAGCGGAACACGGCGCCGAACAGGGCGGTCACCCGGAACCGGAACTCATCCATGACCTGAGTCCAGCCAATCCTGACGGACCGTTGGTTCCACGGAAATCCGTGCTTGATTCCTGAATGCGGCTAGGCAGTGGCGGTCAGGAGGGGCTCAAACTCGAGGCCGATTTCTTCGGCCCTGGCGCCCATGATGACTTGGACCGTTTTGCCCGTTACCACGGTTCCGTATGCCCCGGCGTTGACCAGTGCTTCTTCGTCGATCACCTCCGGGTCCACCACCCTCACTCGAATCCGCGTGATACAGGGTTGGTACTCGGTGATGTTTTCTGCACCGCCGAGCCCGGCAAGAATCATTTCGGCTTTGCTCATTTCAGCACTGTAGCCGTTACCCTGCGGCGATGCGCGCAGCGGCGCGCGTGCGAGCCAGGGCGCCGAGTTCATCCATCACGGGTTGACAGATGCGATCCTCGGCCACCTCGGACACCGCATTGCGCAGTTGTTTCCGCACGGACGTGCCTCGCCGCGTTGCCCCCATGGCCGAGAACACGCGGCACGCCAGTGCCACCAGCACGCCGAGTGCCGCACCCCCCAGCGCCAGCACCGTGGGTAGCGGAATCGCCTCGCCCGCAATCCCCACCGTGACAGCAGGAAGCGGACGCACCTGGAAGTAGGTCAGCGCAAAATCGATCCCGAGCCACAGCAGTCCTGCCGCCATGGCCCCGAAAATCACCCACTGCAGCACGTTAACAACACGCCACCACAACGGTTTCCGCCCAGCCGTGATGACCGTGCCAGAGACGGCTTGATCCAAAGCGTCGGGAAGCCCGCCGAGATTCTCTTGCACGCGGCGCCGTGCTGCCAGAACCCATCCGTCAGGAATGGCTCCAGTCACGGCATCAACGTAATGACGCACCGCTGAGGATGCCGCAGCCTGCAATGCCGGATTGGCAGCGGGCAACGAGGAGCGCACCAAATCAGTGCGGCCATCGGGCAGGCTCACGTCCTTGAGACCGATGCGCCGCAGGGGATCTGGACGGAACTTGCCTAGCCACCGCGTCACGGGCCACCCGGTGGCAGCACGGGCGTCCTTCACCGCAGATTTCTTCACCGCGTCCACCACAATCGGCACGCCCGTGGCATCCTCCAGGGCCATCACCAACGGTTGCTTTGCCTTGTTCTGAGATTTTGCGGTGAACTCAGGGCCCACGGCGTCAACAATGCGGGATGCCATCTCTTTCTCGTCGGCGGTCAACCGCGCCGTGGCGGCATACCTGCGCTTGGCGGCCTCGGTGAGGAGATTCCTCAGGGCGTCAATCCCCTGCCCGGTTTTAGCGGAGACTGCCAAAACCTTGGCACCTCGCAAACCATCCTCGGCTACCAGCCGAGCAAGATCATCCCGCATAGCCGTGGCGTCCTGAGCAGGCAATCGGTCCACCTGGTTAAGGGCCACCACCACTACATCGCTGCGGCCTGCCAGCGGCCGTAAGAACAATTCATGAATGGCTGCGTCAGCGTACTTTTGGGGATCCACCACAAAGACCAACAGGTCCGCGCGTTCCACCAATCGCTCGGCTCGCAGGCGATTGTCCTCCATCACAGAATCGTGATCGGGAAGGTCCAGGAGGACCAAGTCCTGGGGAATTTGCGCGGGAATTGGCTGGGAACCGCGCTGGGTTCCAGGCTGACCAGAGCCCTGGGTTACCACCCTTCCACCTGCCTCCACCAGGCGACGCTGCGGGACGTCAAGCCAATCGAGCAACGGATCGGCACCATCCCCCCACACGGCGGCCAAAGCGTGGGACGTAGTAGGGCGTGTGATACCCGGCGCGGCAATGTCCTGGCCGGTGAGGGCATTCATCAGCGACGATTTCCCCGAGCCAGTGGACCCTGCGAGCGCCACCACCGTGTGATCCGCGCACACTCCGCCGCGCTCCCGCACGCGCTGTACGAGGGCTCGGGCTTCATCGGCGAGGTCCGCGTCCAGGCGTCCGTCCGATTCCCTCACCGCCGCTTCAAGCGCGTTGGTCCTGGTGTAGAGGTCAACATCACTCATGACCGGGCCTCCTTTATCTTCTTACGCCATTGCCACCATTTGGCGGGAGCCGGAGGGCTTGCTGCGGCGTCGCCGTCGTCGGTGCCTCGCGAGGACGCAGTATCCGCCTCCTCAGACAACACTTCCCCGTCACCGTCCGGCAGTGCCGGAGGTGGCGGAACATAGTTGGCACCCCGGAGATTGCCGGTGCTCTGGGCGGCATCCGCAGGGATTCCGTGCTGCGCGCTTGCAGACCTGGAGAAACGCTCAGCGGAGGAGGCGGCCTGTACCTCGTCGGCAGACACGCGCAGAGGCGCGGCGGCCCAGTCGCTCGGGGCCGCATCATCCAGCACGTCCAGGTACTTCCTGGATTGCTCTTCCATCAGAGTGGCAGCGCGCTTCACCAACGCGGCCTTGGCTTCGGTGGCGAGTTTGCGCACGGCATCGTCGCCAAATACGGCCTCCAGGAGCTTCTGCGCAGCCACGGCGGTTCCTCCCGCAATGCCCACTTCCGCGCCGGTCAGCCCGCCGGTGGAGGCGAACACCACAATCACCAGGCAGAGGCCCACGGCGTTGACCCCGTAGGACAACACGCGCGCCTTGCCGCGCTTCGATTCGCCCTGGGAGCGCACCAAGTCAAGCACATCTCCCTGCCACGCGCGCACCAGTTCAGCGGCGTCAGTGCGCAGTTCCAACGAGGTCCGCGTGAGTTCCAATCCATCCAGTAGTGCGGCGCCCGCTGGATCGGCGCGCCACGCCTCGTGTGCCTGGGAGGTGGCGTCCTCGGCGGCGTCAATGATGACCGCTTCCAGCCCGCGAGTCACGGCTTGCTCCACTTGAGGGACGTGGGCGGGGGTGCCTTTGATGAACCCCGTGATGCTGTCTCGGATGCGCCCGGCACCGCGCTCCACCTTGCGGAAAATCTCCGAGGTTCCTACAAAATCTTGCCAGCGAGCCAGCACTTCACCGCGCAGCAACTCCCCGTCCGAGGCCGCCGAGTCCACGCGCTTGGTGGCCGTGGCATAGGCCGAGGTCACGAAGCGCTGCAGGCGATCCAGGGCGGCCTGTTGCTCATCGGCTGCTGACGCGAGTTCCCGAGCGCGGGCAATGACGTCATCCACCACGCCATCTCGGGTGGACGCAATCACGTGCTGCCGAGCCGCCGGGTCACCTCCCAGGTGGGTCAACCATTGGGAGATTTCCGCAATGGAGGCCTCGGGCAGAAGAAAACCCGCCGGCAGCGGCGTTTCCGGGACCACAAAGAGCGGCGAGTCCGTGAGACCTTCGTCTTTCATCAGGCGCTTGAGATCATCGGTCACCGCCGTAGCGCCATCGGCATCGTCAAAGTCCACGCGGTCCAGCACCAACGCCACCTGAGCGTGGCGCGCGGCTGCAATGCGCAGCATGTCCCACGGCACCGCATCGGCATACCGGGCCGCCGTAGTGACAAACAGCCAGAGGTCAGCCGCTGCCAACAGTTGCGCGGCAAGGTCCCGGTTGCCCTGTTCAATGGAGTCAATATCCGGCGCATCCAGGAGCGCCAGTCCCGTGGGAAGTGCCTCATTGGCGACGAGTGAGGCACCCAGATTCCGCTCGTCAGTGAACCACCGCGCATCGTCGGGATGATGAATGAGCACGGGTGAACGCGTAGTGGGGCGCAGGACGCCCGGTGTGGTCACCTTCTCGCCGATGATGGAGTTGACCAGCGTGGACTTGCCGGAACCCGTGCTTCCTCCCACTACCACCAGGAGCGGGGCCTGCTCTGCGCGCATGCGCGGCAACAGATAATCGTCGAGTTGTTGGACGGCGGCATCACGGTCAGCACGCGCTTCCGTGACGCCAGGTGTGGTGAGGGTGAGGGGGACGGCTTGAATGTTGTTGCGCAGGACGGCGAGGGCATCCAGCAGGCGCGCGGATTCCGGCGTGGCCGTGAGCGCGGCGGAGGCGGACGGTTGGGACGGGGTTTCCGTGGTGGGAGTCCACGGGGTTGGGATTGGCGCAAGTGCCTGAGCTGTTGTATCACCTGCACCGGCCAATGGCGCGGAGGGATCAGGGTCAGACGGCGAGACTACGGGAGGCGATGTCAGCGCTGGCGCAGCGGACTGGGCTTCGTCAGGGTGAGGCGGAACGTCCTGCGCATGACTCATTCCCCTAGTGTGCCAGCCCACGCGTGCGAGACCCCACACCCCACGCGGCAGCGGCTCCTGTACACCCCCACCCTCGGTGGTTGAGCCAGGCGCATCAGCGCCTACGGTCGAAACCCCCAACTCCGCCACGACCCCGTTATCCAGCGCTAACCCCCTCACGCCGTCATCCTGCACGAAGCGAAGCGAAGTCGCAGGATCTCTACTCAGGCCACTTACATCCGGGTGGTTGAGCCAGTGAGCAGAACGAACGACGGTGCTCCTCGCTTCGCTCGTCAACACCACTCACTCGCCTCTGCCACAAACGCAAGCGTTCGGGCTATCGGCTCAATCGGGTGTCGAAACCCCCGCGTCGCCATCCCGCACACCCCACCCCGTCATGCTGCGCACCTCCACCCCGCCGAACCCCGTGTTACTCGCGCAATGATGCCCAATAACGCGATCAACCCAGGGTTCGACGATGAGGGAAGGGCGAGTACCTCCAACCCAAGGTCCTTCGCATCCCCACCCAATCATCCTGCGCGGAGCGAAGCGCAGTCGCAGGATCTCTACCCAGCCCTCACTGTCGTCGCAGGTCAGTTACCTTACCGGCCGGTGGCGGAGGCGATGAGGTTGGACTTGAGGAGGGGATCGCTGGTGGATACTGCTGTTGCCCACTCGGCAACGGAGGCAACGGCTGCGAAGTTGGAATGCAGCAGCGTCATCAGGGTCTCGTGGAGCACCTGGGCGGTGGCAGTCCCTGCGGCGTTGGTCAGATTGATGGCGCCGGTAGCGTCGCGCAGCACCTCACAGGCGAAGCCGACGGCGGCGGCTTCTGCAGCGGTAGCCAGAATGCAGTTGTTGGCCATGAACCCCACCAACGTGATGGTGTCCACTTCACGCGCACGGAGCACCTCGGCCAACTCCGTTCCGGCAAAGGCGGAGGCGAAGCGCTTGATCACCATGGGCCAGGCTGGATCGAGCTGTTCAGCGAGCGCCGGACTGAGGGCAAATCCTTCTGATCCGGCACCGAATGCCGCAGCACCTGCGGGGTTCTCATGCTGTACAACGATGACAGGCAAGCCAGCGTTGATCGCCACGTCAATGGCGTCCAAGGCCTTGGCCGTGGCATCGTCGCGATCCGGATACCGGATCACCAACGGCCCCTCAACATACTCCCCTTGCAGGTCAATCACTACGAGAGCGCGTTTGGTCATGGTTGGACACTACACCCTGGGCGCTGCCCTGGGCGAAGAGCGCCCCATCATTCGCCTTCCGCCATGCTTCGTGGGCTTCTCAGATGGCATCGATCAGTTCCCTCATTGCTTGGGACACGCTCACGTGACGCTCACCGGCAAACTTTGCCAATTTTTCTCGTCGAGCGGAATCGAGCCGGAGCGTGAAGGGCTTAGCCTGTTCACCGATACTGACGGGGCGTCCCGGCCTCGATGCGCCCCGGTGACCTCCGGAGTACCCGCTCTCGTGCTCACTAGCCCAGCGCTCAATATCAGAATCGTTGAATCGTGTGCCATCACCTGCCACGTAGGTTTTCATCGGGCATCCCTCCCTAACCCAACTTCTCGAAGCACTGATTTTGTGACCGGAGCCCCGTGAAATACGAGCCACATGGAGTTCTCAACCTCCACGGCAACGTACTCAAGAAGACGTCCATGTCCGTCCATACCTACGCCAACCCATTGCACTGGATCGGTGTCACGTGCCCGTGAACGCAAGGTATTGTCTACCGTTGTTCTGATGTCCTCAGGCGAGATTTCTGGACGTTTCACCTCAATCCGTGGATGGACCTTGATGTACATATCGATCTCCAGTTACGTACTAATGCTAGTGTAGTACAAAACGCCAAATTATTCTAGACCACAATGACTAGGTGACCTGAGCCAGGATACTGACAGTACCCGTTGCGCCGATGCCAACCCTAGTAGGCGCCCACCATGTCCGGTCCATCGGCCATGTGCCTGAAATACTAGACATATGACCGATACAGCGGACATGCGCTTCTAGTCGCGGGTGAGTTTGCGGTAGGTCACGCGGTGGGGGCGGGCGGCGTCTGGTCCGAGGCGTTCCACCTTGTTAGCCTCGTAGGACTCAAAGTTCCCTTCAAACCAGTACCACTTGGCCGGGTCCTTGGCGGTCCCTTCCCAGGCGAGGATGTGCGTGGCTACTCGGTCCAGGAACCAGCGGTCGTGCGAGACCACCACGGCACACCCGGGGAAGTCCAGCAGTGCGTTTTCCAGGGAACCGAGCGTTTCCACGTCAAGATCGTTAGTGGGCTCGTCCAAGAGCAGGAGGTTACCCCCCTGCTTCAAGGTCAGCGCCAAGTTCAGGCGGTTGCGCTCACCACCGGAGAGCACCCCGGCCGGCTTCTGCTGATCCGGACCCTTGAACCCGAAACTCGCCACGTAGGCGCGGGACGGAATCTCCACGTTCCCCACCTTGATGAAGTCCAGCCCATCCGAGACCACCTGGAAGAGGGTCTTCTTGGGATCGATGCCACCACGGCCCTGGTCCACGTAGGAAATCTTCACGGTCTCGCCCACCTTGAGGCTTCCGCCGTCAAGCGGTTCCAGACCCACCATCGTCTTAAAGAGCGTGGTCTTACCCACACCGTTAGGTCCGATGACCCCCACAATGCCGTTCTTGGGCAGCGTGAAGGACAGGCCGTCAATCAACGTGCGGCCATCAAATCCCTTGTTGAGATCCTTGGCCTCAATGACCACGCTTCCCAGACGCGGACCCACGGGGATCTGAATCTCCTCAAAGTCCAGTTTCCTGGTGCGCTCCGCCTCAGCAGCCATCTCCTCGTAGCGTTGCAAACGCGCCTTGGACTTGGCTTGCCGTCCCTTGGCGTTGGACCGCACCCAGGCGAGTTCTTCCTTTAGGCGCTTGGACAACTTGGCGTCCTTCTTGCCTTGAACCTGCAAACGGGCTTGCTTCAACTCCAGGTACGTGGAGTAGTTCCCCTCGTATCCGTACAACCGGCCTCGGTCCACTTCACAAATCCACTGTGCCACGTGCTCCAAGAAGTAGCGATCGTGGGTGACGGCCAGGATTGCTCCAGGGTAGCTGGACAGGTGTTGCTCCAGCCACTGCACGGACTCGGCGTCCAAGTGGTTGGTGGGCTCGTCCAGCAAGAGCAGGTCTGGCTTCTCCAGCAGCAGTTTGCACAAGGCAACCCTGCGGCGCTCTCCACCAGACAGAATGTTGACCGGGGTGTCCGGGGGCGGGCACCGGAGCGCATCCATGGCCAGGGACAGCTGGGAATCAAGGTCCCACCCGTCCGCAGCATCGATGGCTTCCTGCAACTCCCCCATCTCGGCCAGGAGTGCATCAAAGTCCGCCTCTGGATCCGCCATGAGTTCGGAAATCTCGTTATACCGGTCCAGTTGGGCCTTGAGTTCCCCCACGCCTTCTTCCACGTTGCCGAGGACCGTCTTGTCCTCATTCAGAGGCGGTTCCTGCAACAGAATGCCCACGGTGTACCCGGGTGAAAGCCGCGCTTCACCGTTCGATGGCTGGTCCAGACCGGCCATGATCTTGAGAATCGTGGACTTTCCGGCTCCGTTGGGGCCCACCACGCCGATCTTGGCTCCGGGGAAGAAGTTCAGAGACACGTCATCAAGAATGAGCTTGTCTCCCACGGCCTTGCGAGCCTTGTACATCGAATAAATGAACTCTGCCACGTGTATGTTCCTTTGATGGTTGAGTACCGGTCACGGTGAAGTACTGGGGTGCCAGCCCGTTACCGTGAGTAGAGGGTCCTAGCGGCCAGCAATACCGAATTTCTGGCCCCTAGTTTAGTCCCTCCAACCATGTGCCCCCAACCATCACGCAGCGATCTGTTCAACTTCCGGATCGCCTGTCTCCCCAGCGTCGGTCTCGATGTCCGGTTGCGCGCTGCTACCGAAGCTTTGGCCCACAATCTCCTGCTCGCCGTACCGGTTCAACCCACCGGTCGGCCCTGATGCGCAAGCAACCGCAGGGGCACCTTCCGGAGCCTGTGTGTTCCAATACTCGCGCGTGTACGGAGCGCTCCCGCGGGTGAGGTCCACGGCAATGGTGGCATTCTCAATCTCCAGGTCCATGCGTTTTTCCATCACGGTGATGGGTTGACCTTCAGAATCCGTGGATTGGCGGGAGACTTCATATTCGCGTTGAGCCAGTCTTCCCTGGACAATGACCGGGGTACCTTTCTTGAGCGATTTCACCGCGTTGCGGGCCCTGTCATTGAAGGCCTTCACGCGGAACCACATGGTAGGTCCGTCCCGCCACTCCCCCGTTCCCTGGACCAGGTAGCGCCGAGTGGACGCTACCGAGAATGATGTCCACAACAGCCCAGCCTGGGTGTTGTTGCTGGGGAGTTCCGCTCCCACGTGTCCAATGACGGTTACTTGCACATCTGCCATGTCAATCTCCTGATTCACCGTGCCCAACTCCTTGCTGGGACACCTGATGATCCCCCAGGGTTGAGAGACGAGTAGTGAATTTCCCCATCACATGGGTACAACCTCTGGTTTGGCGGCTCTGTGGATAAATGCCCGACGAATGTGTGCCCGCAGGCACGAACGGTGAGGTGACCCGAGGGTGGGTTGAGCGCAACGCAACCAGGGATATATCAGGATCGAAAAGATATCCCGAGGGAAGCATCGGGACGCCATGAAAATGCGCACAACGAGACGTGAAGCAGGGGTGAGATTCTGCGACTCCGTGTCGCTCCGCGCAGAATGACCGGGGTGGTGTTCCCCGCAAGATGATGGGTACTGCCGTGGTTTCGAGACGCACTGCGGGCTCGTCGACCGACGAAAATCAGCGGGGACGTACCCCGCGCAAGAAAAGGGGTACCCAACCGGGTTTGAACCGGCGACCTCCTGGACCACAACCAGGCGCTCTACCTACTGAGCTATGGGTACCGCGGTGGCTTGCCGTGAAGCAAACCGGCATGAATCATACACCGGAAAGCCCTGTGGTAGCAACCACGCTGGTTTCCTTGATCCGCTTGGCGGCTTGCTTTGCCTGCTGGCTAGTGGGTCCGGGTTGGGAAGTAAACACCGTCTCGCGGTAATACCGCAGTTCATCAATGCTTTCCAGTATGTCTGCCAACGCCCTATGCCCACCGGCTTTCTTGGGTTTCTGGAAATACGCTCGCGGATACCATCGTCGGGATAACTCCTTAATAGTGGACACGTCAATCATGCGATAATGCAGATGATCCATCAATGCGGGCATGTTGACCTGCAAGAATCCCTTGTCCGTGCCGATGGTGTTGCCGCCCAGCGGTGCCTTGCCCGCCTCGGGGACAAACCCCTTGACGTAGTCCAGAACCGCAGCCTCGGCTTCTTCCATGGTCATCCCGGTGGCTAGTTCGTCCAGCAAACCCGAGGACGTGTGCATATTCCGCACAAAGTCACCCATATCGTCGAGCGCTTCCTGTGACGGCTTGATCAGAACGTCAATACCCTCCCCCAGCGGCTTGAGGTTCGAATCGGTGACAATGACGGCTACCTCGATGAGGGCATCGTGATACGGATCAAGGCCGGTCATTTCGCAATCGATCCAAACGATCCGATCTGCGGGGGGCATGGTACTCACGCGCCCAGACTATTCCGATTCTGCGCCGTTCTTGGGTATGATGCCCGCGCGCCTTGCTCACTGGTCCCCGCCGATAACCTCCTGCTGGCACGCATCAACGAGAGAACCGGTCACCGGTGCCGATAATCAGCGCTGCTCGTCGCTCGGTCAGGAAACCATAGCCGCCGCCTTAGCCAGGTGGGCGGAGATGAGGCTACCTCTGCGGGCACGACCAAAGGTGCGCAGAGTCTTGGTCTCAAGATCGCCGGGAGTGATTCCGGGTTGGTGCTCACCAATAAAGCGCATGGCGTTGGCAATCTCCAGCGGAGAAATGTCAGTGAAGGGCCGATCTGCGCCGGAGTTGTTGGGGCGGAACTCGGACCATGTGTTCGGATCAATGCTGGGAGGCCACGCATATCCTTCGACGATGGTGACGCCTTCGGCATTTCCCACTTGTCGGCCAATCTGTTTGCGTCGATTCTCATCCATGCGCTCCATGCCGAATGATCGTGTGATGAGCGCAGCAACACGATTGACTGGAATAGGACCCTCAAACTCGACAATCTCTTCTGCGAGAGCATGAACCTTTTGCTTGACGTACTTCTTCCTCAGGTCATCAAGTTCCGCCTTCTCACCAATGACGGCTACGGGCCAAGGCTCATACTCCTCACGCTGACCACCCACCACCCCTGTGGAAGCGGCGTTATCCCTGACCATCACCGTGGCTTCCGGCTGTACCTCGGTGCTGGCCGCAGGTGGGTTGGGGGTCACGGCAGTGGAGGGAGCCAACTCCTCGGACAGCGTCACCTCTTCCCGAGCGACGTGTGCTACGCCTCGTTCGGCGGCGAGATCTACGAGAGCCCGATCCCGCAGGTCGGCAAACCCTGCGGCGCCCTCAGCATCGCCAAGGTGACCGAGTAACTGACAAGAATCGTCATACATCCGGAATACGTCAAGGAGAGTGACCTCGTCATGGTGGTACACCTGGTTGCGCGCAATTCGCAGGCGACTTCCAAGCGTTGATACGGTGCGCTTGTAGTCATCGAACGGGAACCCCAGCCCTCCGAGCCGTTCGGTTAGTATCCGTAGCTGTGCCTGCGGATCACTGACCGAGTATGTTCCGGGTTTCTTGCCCTTCACCACATCAAGTTGAGTCAACACGGCGGTCCAAGGCAGGCCACCGAGATCGCCATCGAGCCGTGCTGCGATGATGGGGTCAAGTCGCGTCGCCAACGTCACTAAGGCAACATCGAGGCAGTTTCGTGGATCCTCAACTACCATGGCAAATACCTGTCGATCTCATCTTGCGTCAATAGTCGACTGTTGTTGTTGGCACGAGTCGCACGCATGCACTGTCGGTACCAAATATTCAGATTGCGCCACTGCCCAATTTGCCCCAATGCTTCAAGAACCGCACGATCGAAAGCATCGGTTGCAACTCGCGCATTGGCCCAACGGACATTAATCTTTTTCTTTAGATTGTCACTGACAAATGCGTTGGATGCGCCGGAGCGCATCGCCAAACTAGCTAACTCAGTCAGCCTGGACTTCCCACTTGCTTTCGCTGCCTCGAGCGCAACTCGCCGACCCAGTCCCGCGTGGTTCGCCTGCACGTTGTAATCATCACCAACGGCTGACCACCATGCGTACCCGATTTTGCCCGCAAGGACTCCGGCCACTATCAACCTAGACTCGTCGGAGCCTAACCGAATAATCCTATTCTCTGGATCAAAGTCCTGATCCACTTCGCCACCGTCGGTCAAGACCGGGGGGTTAGTTAGTAACAGCGGGAACCAGTATTGCCCCACATTCTTCACAAATACACTCTCTGGTCCAGGTATTCCGCCGACCGCAGGCAATGCGTTAGCGAAGTGCAGGAGATCTGCCGCGAGTCCTCCTCTGATGACGCCATCACCATTAGGCCGTCGCGATGAATGATACTCCATACAACCGAACAAATAGGAACGCTGCTGGTATCCAAAAATGCCATGTTTAGCGACCTGAATCGTTCTATTATTTCCTGTAGGCGCCCTGACGTTACCAGTAATTAGAATGGTATTGGCCATCCTAACACCCGCAAACAATTGGGTTGGCCACTTTCCGAACGAACTCCACCATTCAGCTCCGAAACGGTCTCCAATAACCCGCCGCAGTTCACCGAATTTCGCGCCACACGCAAGGTTAAGCATTACCACCAGCGCATGCCTACCCCTTACGTCCGTCAGGGAAATGCTCCGCTCGTAGCACACAGCATAGAAGTCTGGACACTTGGCAGTTTTATATCCCTCAGACTGTCGACGGAGCGCAAGTTGGGCTTGCTGCTTTCCTGACATTGTTATATACGGTGGGTTGCCGATCACCACGTCGAAACCGCCGCTCTCGATGATTTCTGGGAACTCGCAGAACCAGTGGAACGGTTTGGTCTGCTCGCTCCACGCAGCGCGCTCTGCGGGATCTGTAGCCACGTTACTCAACGTTGCGTAAATGTCATCACATTCGGTTCGCAGGGCTCGGCTTGACTGACGGAGTTGCTCCTTCAGGCTCGCGGCCTCGGGATCATCGGACTCCACTGAGGCCTGGAACTCGCGGTAAAGGTCACCGTGGGCGCGGACCTTGGGTTGCAGGTCCACCAATTGGTTCTGGACGAGGACGTTACCTCCAAGCCGAAGAGCATCGTCGGCATCCTTGAAACCGACCACAAGATTGCCAACCTTGAGGTTGAAGTCCAGGTCAGGCAGCGGTTGCAACTCTGACCGGAGATCAACACAGGCAGCCAGTGCCAGGAAGATGCGCAATTTTGCGGTCTCGATGGCCCCGGTCATGATGTCGGTTCCATAGAGGTTACGGATGGCAATGTGCTTACGAATGAAATACCTCACACTCGGGTGCGCATCCACCTGTGCCAGCAGTTCAGACACGGCCATGCTGCCGAGAGTTCGAGCCCTGTCAATGATGTGTGCGTAAACGTCCTCCAGAACCTCCAGAGCCGCGAACAGGAAGGCACCTGAACCGCAGGTGGGGTCAAACACTGAAAGCCCAGTAATGCTGTTGAACAGCGCTGCTACGGCACCTGCGTCAGTCATCTCGTCGATGGCATCGGTGAGAAGCAACTGCGCATTGATGTTGTCGGTGATGATGTGGTTGACCTCGTTCAGCTCACCTTGGGCGATGCGATTTCGAAGGGATTCAACCCGCTCGCGGCGGTGGAAGGTCTCCACCCAGGTTTCGCCGGGGAGGTTAATCTCGGGGTTGTGGTCGGCGTCGTCGAGCAATGGCCATCCGATGGGGTCACCTTCCCAACACTCGACGAGTGCAGCCGGGGCTTCAATCCACTCGGAGACAACCTTCTCGGTGTCATCGTCTCGCCACCCGAAGCCGTGGAGCATGGCAGGTTGGATGTACCGGTCTGGATCACTGCGGAGAAGTTTAAAGACGCCGTCAAGTCCGCGGAAGTCGTCAAGAATGCGGGGTACGAGCGTCTGACCCACCATGTAGGCGGTGACGTCATGCGGGGTGTAGTAGGCGCCGTTGTCCTTCTTGCCTGACGCGGTGAAGTTAATGTATTGCTCAAAAATGTACCCAATGACCTCTGGGTTGATCTCCTTGTCGTTGCCCGTGGGACGCGTGTCAAGGTGCCAGTTGAACTCAGAGAAGAACCCAAGAATGCGCTCAAACGCTTCGTCGGGGATACTGATGTGCTCGCCGAACTGACCTTCAACGTCCGTCTGGCCAAAGATACCCCCGTTGACGTAGGGCACGCTGCCGATGATCCGCGCGATCACCGGATCCTCAATGACTCCATCACGGTCGTCGAGTTTAAGGAAGAACAGCGGCAGGAGAGCATCCCGGAAGAAGGTGTAGACCTTACCGGGACCGCTGGCTTCACGGACCTTGGCGAAGGTGTTCTCCAAGTACTGCGGATCTCCGTTGAGGAACTCTTTCTTCTGCAGGAAGTACAGGAACATGAGTCGGTTGAGGAGGGTGGTTGCGTAGTTGGCTTCGTCTTCCGTGGGAACGCCTCTGATGGCATCAGCCAGCTGCTTGTGTTCGTTCTGGAACCTCTTGTAGAACTTCTTGGTGACGTTGGTGGCATCGAAATGGCCGTGTACCTTCTCGCGGATGGCGGTGAGCGTGATGCCCTTCATATGATCAGCCACGGTGAACCGCAAACCGGTCAAGCGCTGGGCCAGGTAGGTGGGCAGCACTCCTGCCCGCGTCTCTACCGACTCGAAGCGTGTGGTTCCGGCTGCTGTCCGGATAGGCCAGTGCCACAACCAGGCGTCGGGGCATTGGAAGATCGCAAGGCGCTCCGGAGATAAGACGGACAGCTGGGTGTCCACTCGCCGCATTTGGGCGCGTGTAGGCCGGCTGTCACTCGTGATCGTCCAGATGCCGAAACCTTTGAGATGAGCAATCCGGCTCGGTCCCATGGTGATACCATCGATGTCCATGCTCTGGATGGTGCCAGTGTTGCCGTTCGGCTTATCCCAGCCCAAATGGGTAAAGACCGCAGGGAGGCCACCAGCCTCGAACTCTTGCTGAATCCTGCCTGCTTGGGTGATTTCGGTCATGCTTTGTTCTCCTCGCATGTGGGGCGGGGGTTGAAGCCCATTTCGGTGATGATCTGCACGCCGTCAAAATCGCGTTCGCGCTCATCAACCAAAGCGCCGTCGTCGTATAAGTCGAGGACCTGCCGCAGCAGCGCACCTCTGTCCATGGCAACCTTCTTGGAGCGCCGGAGGATACTGCGCACTTCCTTCTTCACGGAATCGCGCAGCGGGTACTCCGTGATCGCGTCGATGACCACGGGGACTCTGGTGACCTCAGCTTCTGGAACGTCGATCGGGTTCATAGAGTCCTGAAGGAAGGCGTCCAACTGCTTGTTCAGCCCCGAATACACCAGCAGCGTCTTTTCCTTGACCTGCTCCTTGATAATCCCGGTGGCCCGCTCAACGTGTCCAAGCATGTCATGCAGCGGCACCACAGGGAGATCATCCGGAACTGACTCCATTGCCCGGAGTGCTTCCATTGAACCGACCATGCTGTGACCGTCCGCGGTGGTGCGAACAAGGACGTCGATACCAGAATCGGTCCGTCCATAGGTGATGACACTGGCTGGCGTGCCGGTCTTGACCTCCTTGGTGGAGAACACCACATGTGGGAGGTTCTTAGCGATCTCCCTATCGGCGTCACTGGCATCCTCCCAGATGCGCATGGCGTGTGAGGCGGAGTCAACCTCGCCCTCGTCCTCACTGAGGTCGGCGGTACCATCGAACAGGCCAGTGATATCCATGTCTACTACGTCGTCGTCGAAGAATCGCTCATCTCCACCGAGGATTGCTTGGGAGTCTTTGAGCCTTTCCACGAGACGGCGACGGAGCCATATCTCACGCTCAACGCCCTCTTGCGGCAGGAAGGACATCACATCAATGGTTTCTGCCTGCTGCCCTACGCGGTCCACACGGCCGGCCCTCTGCACCACCTTGATGATGGTCCACGGTAAATCCCAGTTCACCACGATGCGGCAATCCTGAAGGTTCTGTCCTTCGGAGAGCACATCGGTGGTGAGTAGTACGTCGATCTCGCAGTCGCCGCGCGGCAAGCCACCGAGTGACGCGTTGGCCTGAGGGGCGAACCTCCGGGCAAGGTTGATGGGGTCAGCGGAACTACCCGACGCAGACTCCATGGCCCGTCCTCGGGTCTTCAATTGACCCTTGCTGTTCTGCAGGGTCGGCAGATTCTCGGCTAAGTATTCAATGGTGTCCTTGTATTCGGAGAACACGAGCACCTTGCCACCCTGCGGCAGGGCTTCGATGAGGTCAGCCAGGGCTTGAAGTTTAGTGTCCTCGGCTGGATCCCATGTGCCGTACTCGTCAAGTAACTGCTGGAGAATCGTGGTGTCGGCAGCCACCCCGACAAGCACCGCTTCGGTATCGAAGAGCGCTGGACGCGCCCAGCGGACGCCAGCGGGCTTCTTGGCCCACAAAGCGTCGTAGACGTGCTGTGGCCCAACAGGACCGGGGAACAGGCTGTCATCATCCATGCCAGCGTCTGCCGCGTCGCCATCGTAGTCGAGGGCAAGGAAGGCATCGGCAAATGAACCCAACGGAACTGGCCTATTGTTCTCCAGCGCGTACGCAAGCAGCATATTCCGCGAGACCATACGACGCAGGGTCAGGATGAACGCATGCGCGGACGATGTGAGACGTTTGTAAGCAGTTGTGCGGATAAACCCGGCGGCAGAGGTCTTCGACGTGATGAGGTCATCAACGATGTCCCGCTCATCGTCATCCTGTGGTGTGACACCCGGGCGTAGGTAGGAGCCGAGTTGGTAGCGGGCGTACGTCAAGGAGCGTAGCGCATCAAACACTTCTTTATTGGCCACACGGTCATTGGGGTCAGAATCGCCCCCGGGGTAGCTAAGGGGCCTCGGCTTGCGCTTAGGAAACGAGAATGGCGGCTTACCCTCAAACTCAATCAGAACCCTATCGGTACCAGGAATGGGGGTGCCATAGGTTGCCTCAATCGCCTTACGAAGGCGTCGGACCAGATATTTGTCTAAGAGCCGCTGCCAATCCTCATTCTCCGCCGAGAGCGAGAATGCCTCCAACGTATCGAGAGGTCCGCCAGTCTTCATAGCGACTGCCTGAGCGCCGACCTTGGCAATGTGCTTCTCTGGGCGCATGAGGAGCGACTGATCCGAGGCGAGTTTCAGGCCTAATTGTCCACCGATATCACCGTGGTAGGCGTTAAACATCGTGGCTGTGAGCAGCACTACCTGCGAGTCATTCTCGGTCACGTAGGTGTGAATCGCATCCCACGCCTGCCGCGATTTGTTACGCAGGTTGTGGGACTCGTCGATCATGACTAGGCCGAAGCGTTTCAGGTCTGGCAGCACCTTTGTCACCATCGACAGGCTGAGTACGCGTCCGGGAATATCGAAACGTCGGAGGTGTTCTTGCCACATATCGGTCAAGTTCTTGGGAGCAATCACCAGCACAGATTCACCAAATGTGGCGGCGATGGCCGTTCCAGTCAACGTCTTGCCCAGACCCACCACATCACCAATGACGGTGATTCCTTCGCGTTCCAACTTTCGCGTGGCCACTCGGACAGCGCTCTCCTGGTAGGGGTAGAGTATCCGGCGGATTTCAGCTGGTATATCAAGGGTCAGGCCCCTGCGTGCATCCTCCGAGAGTTCGTAGGCCAAGCGGAGGTAGACGTGGTACGGCCTGGGTTGGTTCTCACGAATCCAGGACTCGGCCAGCACCTGGATGAGGCGCTTGGTGACGTCGATGGAGTAATCGTCGGTCCAGCGATCATCGAACCACCTAGCCAACGGACGGGTGGTCTGTTCGTCAGACTCTTCCAGGCTCAGTTCACCCTGGTGGAGTAACCCGGCCATCGTGAAGTTGGCCGACCCAACTACGGCTTTGGGGCCGACTGCAGATGGGTCACCGTCACGGTGAGCCACATACAACTTGGCGTGAAGATTTTCGGCCCAGGCAAACCGCACTGCGAGCAAACCAGATTCCAGGTCATCCTGGAGTTGTCGAAGCCCCTGATGGTCTGTCTTGGTGGGTGTTCCCCACGTGAGTTGGCGGGCGAAATCAGCAACGGCAGCTTCGACACAGCGGGCAGCCCGAGATGCAGTGACCTCTGCCTCGCGCCGTTCCAGTGACTCCATTAGGTTTCGCTCTGGCGGCATCGCCATGCCGACGAGCAGCCGGACTTGGGTCTCGGTACCCGGCCGCTGTGGCTTCATCTGACTTATGGACTCGCGCAGAAGGCGCCAACCGCGGAGGTTGAAATACCCAACACAGGCATCGAGGTTGGTGCAATGTGGGAGGAGACTATCTAGCGCACCTCGGAGGTCAACAGCCTCATTATCGATAATCCGACTCATCGAGTTCCCCCATGTGTGATACGCACGCGTTACATTCCTGATGACACATCTGCCACTGGCATGCCTTCTTCGCACCATAAGTAACGCAAGCGTTACAGACAAAATTGGTGGCGCCCGCCACGATTGGATTGTGGCGCCCGAGTTCAATCCCAGCATGGAGGTTGGCCGTGCCCTCGGTGCCCGCTTGCGAGACCACCGCGCTGAATTGGGATTGACACAAGAACAGGTGGCCGAACTAGCTGGGATCAGCCGTAACTACTACGGATCCCTTGAAGCGGGCTACGCCGACCGCGTTCGTCGCGAACCGGCTAACCCCACGCTCACGGTATTACGCGGCTTGGCATACGCCCTCCGGTGCTCGATCGGCGCCCTCGTCGATTGCTCGACGACTGCGCCCCGGACTCACGCAAATCGATAACGGCCAGGCACATACTTGCACCGCCGTGACGGCATGACTAGTGGCGTCTCCCATCATTGACACGAGACAACGGTGGGCATTCGCAACACGGGGCAATCCGCAGAGTGTGCGTACTTGACAAGTTGCGTGCCTCCAAACGCTATATATCAGATACTCATGAATAACTCGATGAAATAGTCTGTTGCCTCACCTGCAGATGAGATTGGTGAATGAAGGACGGTTGCCCAGATTCGCGAACCGCGAATCTACGCGGTGGGTTGTACAGACATTGTCGGTGGCACCGCCTGCGACTCGCGTGGACGGCAGGGTAGGTGCCGTTCCCTCAGCACGGTACACTTTCCGCTCGTGGTACGAGGCTGCGGCCCAGTCATCCCGGTAGTGGTCTCCGAGACTCACCCAGACAATGACCATCATCGTCGCCCGTACTCCAGGCCCCTATAGCTCAGCTGGATAGAGCAACGGACTTCTAAT
The DNA here is from genome assembly GCA_031256435.1 of Cellulomonadaceae bacterium. Lineage (GTDB taxonomy): Bacteria > Actinomycetota > Actinomycetes > Actinomycetales > Cellulomonadaceae > Xylanimonas. The sequence goes on along the minus strand of JAIRQO010000019.1, from coordinate 3,303 downwards.
CCGTAGGTCGCGCGTTCGAATCGTGCTGGGGGCACCTTCGACGAACCTCGCCCGAGTGTAGAAGGCCTTCTATGGTTTCCCGACGAGAGCGGATGTAAGCGGCTCCCGTAAGCAGAGAAGTTGTGTGGAAGAATGCCAATGTTTGGAGTTGCACACTCGCAACCCTTGGGTTAGGGTGTGAAGGTGATCTCGAAGGGTCGGCACCCCAAGAAGGCGATCAATGCGGCGCTGGCCGAACTCGATCGCCAACGCTTCAGCGTTGATGAGATTCACAAGGGCCACCGCTGGGGCCAGGTGCGTTGCTTAACGTGCGGTGTCAGCCACGCAGTCTGGTCAACCCCACGGGTCCCAGAATACAACGCCCGCAGCATACGTATCTTTGTCCGTAACCATCAACACAAGGGGACTTAGCATCATGGCAGTTCACGAGTTCACGGCCTACCTTGATCGGCAACCTACCGATGAGGAGATTGACGCGCTCTATGAAGCCGGCTTTGACGATTCCACCATCGAATACGGCAACGGGCGCGGAAGCATCGGTGTTTTCCGTGAGGGCGAAACAATCGCCGACGCCATCGAATCCGTGGTGGATGACGCTCGGCGTGCAGGTTTCACCGTGGTAGGGATTGACGATCAGGATCTAGTGCCACTCAAGACTATCGCACAGCGGGTTGGACGCAGTTATGAGGCCGTCCGGAGGTATGCCACGGGCGATCTTGGACCGGGCGGTTTTCCGCCCGTCGTTGGCATGGGTGGGTGGACACTTGTCTCGTGGGCAGCAGCGGCGCAGTGGTTCCGTGAATCGCTCGGTCTTGATCTCCCCGACGATTATCGTGGCCGAGTCCTTACTGCTGCAAATCTCCTCCTGCGCGCCCACGCCATGGACATTGACGACGCGTGGGTTGCTCTGAATCGCATGGTGCAACCGCCAACGGTTCGCGAACTCGCCGACGCGTAGCGGGACCCTGCCGCCTGGCAACGGGCACCACGCCAGTCAGCAACGGGCGGCTATGGCGTCGGCGAAGCGTGAGAGAGTGGGCGTGGAGCCGGAATAGCGCAGCCACAGTGAAGGCTCTACCAGGCCGAGTTCAATGACCAGTGGGCCATCATCGCCCTGCACCAGGTCAACGCGGGCGTACAGGCACTTGGCTCGGTCCGGAATCCCAATGGCCTCGCGCGCGGCAGCGAACGCTTGCTCCGCCACGGCAATCTGCTCGGGCGTTGCCGTGGTGGCCTTAGTTTCGTCGTGATGGTACAGGTTGAGGCCCACGGTGCTGCGGTGCGTCCCGCCCATGAGCGCGTGCCTGCTGACCGCGTGCTGGTATTCGCCGTTGACGTACGTCAGGCAGGTCTCCCCGGCGGTGTCAATAGAGGTCACGTACGGCTGAATCATGACCCAGCGGCCCGAATCCAACAGGCGCATGGTGTGCGCAATGGCCTTGAACCGCGACTGTGCGCTGATGGGCTGGTAACGGCCCAGGTCTTTGGCCTTCTCCGACACCACGGGCTTGACCACAAAATCACCGAAGGCTGGCATCCGCGTATCCACGGCACGCTTGTCCAGATTCTGCGCCGGATCAATCCAGATGGTGGGAATCACAGGTACGCCCGCTGCTTCCAAGTGCCTCAAATATCCTCGATCCGAGTTCCACTCAATCACCTCGGCACTGTTGGCAATGTGGGGTACTCGCTTTGCCCATTCGACGAATTCGTTACGACGAGGAGCATAATCCCAGGTAGAACGAATGACAACGAGGTCGTAGTCCTCCCAACGGACGGAGGGATCGTCCCACACGGCTGGCTCGGCCGCTACATCGCGCTCGGCGAGTGCCGCGATGAGCAGACGATCTTCAACATTGACGCCTTGGACGTCCTTGCAGGTTGCCAGAGCCACACGCTTAGTCACCCTTAGAGCCTAGCGCGTGCGCCGCGCCAGGGTAGGGACAGCGAACCATTCCTGCCCTGGCGGCCTAGGAGTGTTGCGGGGAGATGACACGACGAGATGCTGCGACTGACGCGCGGCATGACGAGGGTTTCGACCGACGGTGACCTCCGGTCACCTGGCTCAACCACCCGAGTAGCCATTCGACAACAAGATGCTGCGACTGACGCGCAGCATGACGGGTGGGTGGGGTGCGCGTTATGCCGGAAATGGCGGCCCCAGCGGCGCCGTTGTCATTGGCGGCGGTATGTCAGGTCCGTGGCGGGGCGGCCTTCGGCCAGTCCGCGCTCCTCAAACCGCGTGAGCACCCGTCCGTCGAAACGCGGGGCCACACCGCCGAGACCGCACACGTTGATGAAGTCCTTGCTTGTGTCAAGAACGTCCAGCATCTGCTCGGCGTACTCCGGCCAATCCGTGGCTAGTCTCCACAATCCTCCGGGCTTCAGAGAACGCGCAACAGCGTTCACAAACGGTGGTGCCACAATCCTGCGTTTGTGGTGCTTGGCTTTGGGCCACGGGTCAGGGAAGAACACCCAAAGTTCATCAATGCTGGACTCAGGCAGGGCCGAGGTGAGAACTTCCGGAGCGTTGGCTTCGATCATCCGCAGGTTGTTCAACCGGGTGAGCCCGGCCAATTCAGCGTGTTGCTGCGCGCGCATGATGGTGGAGGCGATTCCCGGAACGTACACCTCAATCCCCAGGAAATCTGTGTCAGGATGTTGGGCGGCAGCGGCGGCAATGTTGTCGCCGCGTCCTGTTCCCACTTCTACGACGAACGGCGCGGTGCGGCCGAAAGTCTCCTGCGGGTCCAGGGTCCACGTGGGGTCCACGGAGGTCACGCCGTCAAATCGTGGTGGCTCGATGACGTAATTCTCGTGTGCGCTTTCCCAGGCTCGCTCCTGACTAGGACTCAGACGAGACGTTCGGCGGACAAAGGACAACTGTCCGCGCCGCTGCTGGGACTGCACGGCGGGATGCACCGTCTCCTCGTCTGGATGCTGGGGACGCGGTTCGCCTACTGAGTTCATCTCCGCAGCCTACCGCGCGCCGAGCCCCACCTGTCATGCTGCGGCCCGCAGGGATCGCAGCATCTGGGCTCAGTACACGGGAACCGTGGATAGAGATCCTGCGAGGCGCTACGCGCCCGCAGGATGACAGGGGGGGACGCTCACACCCGCAGGATGACGGATTCTCGGGCGGTTGAGCCAGGCCACAGGGTGGCCGACGGTCGAAACCCCCGATCGGGAAGGTGGTTTCGACCGGCGCGCCCGGCGGCGCTGGCTCAACCTCCCGAACGACGAGGGTACAACACAGCCCCTCGCCTGGTGGTTTCGACCGTCGCGCCTGGGGGCGCTGGCTCA
>JAIRQO010000011.1 GCA_031256435.1 Cellulomonadaceae bacterium | reverse complement strand
GCCGATGGCGCTGGCTCAACCACCCGACTCAACCACCCGGGTAGAACCGCCCGGGGGTTTCGACCGTCGCGCCGTTGGCGCTGGCTCAACCACCGAGAATTAACTACCCCGCGGCGGGTCCGGGGGGGAACTCGGCGCGATCATGGAAGTCCTGGATGCGCAGGCGAATGGTGGTGGGCATTTGCATGATGACCTGGGAGGATCCGCGCTTGGACACCTGGGAGATGTCCGTGACCACGTACCCCACTTCACCCGCCGTAGCCAGCACCTGACCTTCAATATTCGCGCCATGCTCAGTGAAGATCTGGTTCAGCGCAGCCAGCACGCCCGGCGTGTTCTTGTGCTGCACCATGATGCGCCCCACCCCGGTGTTGGTGGCAATGAGGGCCAAGTTGGGCAGGTTGACGGACAACATGGTGGACCCGTTGACTAAGTAATCGCGCATTTTCCCGGCCACAAACACGCCAATGTTCTGCTGTGCTTCCTCCGTGGAACCGCCCACGTGCGGTGAGAGCACCACGTTGCGCAAGTCCCGCAGCGGCGAATCAAAGGGGTCGCCCGCCTTCTTGGGCTCGGACGGGAACACGTCCACGGCGGCACCGGCCACGTGGCCGGACACCACGTTGCGGCGCAGCGCGTCAATGTCCACCACAAATCCGCGGGAGAGGTTGATGAACACGGAACCCGGCTTCATGGCCGCAAACTGCTTGGCGCCAAAGAAGCCCATATTGGCGGGCCGCCCATCAATGTGGAGCGTCACGGCGTCAGACCGTTCCAGTAATTCGTCGAGCGTGTCAACGCGCTCAGCGTTCCCCAACGCCAACTTCTCTGCCAGGTCATAGAACACTACCTTCATGCCCAGGTTCTCGGCCAGGATGGACAGTTGCGAGCCGATGGAGCCGTAGCCCACAATGCCGAGGGTGCGTCCGCGAACCTCGTGAGCGCCAGCGGCAGTCTTGTCCCAAATGCCCTCGTGCAGGGAGGAGTTGTGGGCAGGCAGGTTGCGGGTCAGGATGATGATGTCCGCCAGGGCCAACTCCACCACGGAGCGCGTGTTGGAGTACGGCGCGTTGAACACGGCCACGCCACGCGCCGAGGCGGCATCCAGATCAATCTGGTTGGTGCCGATGCAGAACGCGCCCACAGCCAGCAGTTCCGGACACGCTTCAAGAACCTTGCGCGTGATCTTGGTTTTAGACCGGATGCCCACCATGTGAACACCGTCCAGCGCTTCAATGAGTTCATCCTCACTCAGCGCTCCGGCCCGGGAATCTACTTCAAATCCGGCCTTGCGGAGAAGGGCGGCACCGTCCGGATGAATGTTTTCAAGAAGAAGTACGCGTTGCACGCGCTGTATCCTGCCACGCGCCGTCCTCAAATCCCTGGGGGAGAGGCTGTGCGTGTACCACCACGAGGCGCTGCGTGGGACGCGTCATGGAAACATAGAGGTCAGACCACCCAGATGGCGTCCGCGCTATGTCCGCCGGCTCCACCAACACCACCGCGTCATACTCCAACCCTTTGGTGTCCCACGGGCTCACCACGGTGACTTGACGGTCCTCCGGGCGTTGACGGGAAATTCGTCGGGCTTCACCATCCCCCACCAACCCCGGCAGAGCCTCCTGAACCGCATCACGCACGGCATCCACGGCATCCGCCGCAGCGATGACCGCCACCCGGCCCCCGCCATCGCGCCCCACAAACTGCGGAACAAGCGTCCCCACCTGCGCACACACGTCCGCGATGACCTGCTCCGGCGCTATTGCGCGCAACAGCATGGCGTCCGGCAACTCGCGCGCGGCGGTGAGGGGGGAAATGGGAAGTCCCGCCGCCCGGGCCATCCGTTGCGCCGCATTGGCCACCGTGGCAGGCGTGCGATAACTGACCGTGAGTTCGTTGATCCGCCAGCCGCCGGGGCACACGGGGTCAAGCATCTCAGCCCAGGATTGTGCACCGGCAAAGGAGGACGTCTGCGCCACATCCCCGACGATGGTCATGGAGCGGGTAGGAACGCGCCGCGTCATCATGCGCCAGGCCATGGGGCTGAGTTCTTGGGCCTCATCCACCACCACGTGTCCGTAGGTCCAGCGTCGATCCTTGGCGGCGCGCTCCGCCGTGGTGAGCCGCGGCCCGGTGGACACAAATCGGTCCGCCAGCGTCTGCGCGTCCACCGCAAACTGGGCCCCCGCCGTAGCACCGGAGGCGATCACCTCCCGCGCGTGCTTCAGGGCCTCGGACCGCTCGGCGGCGCGGGCCCTATTCTCCGCCTGCGCCACGGAATCATCATCGCCCAGCAACTCGGCGGCCTCGTCCAGGAGGGGGATATCTGATTCCGTCCACGGTGCCCATTTTTCGCGGTACAGGGCGCGCAGTTCGGCCTGAGTGAATGCGCCTTCGGCAGCTTCGACGAGCCGGTGCGGCTTAGCAAACAGATCATCCACCAATCGCTTGGAGGACAACGGGAACCAGGCAATGTTGAGGGCAATCCGCACGTCACGGTGCCCACGCAAATCCTCCAACAGGATGGCTCGATCCTCGGACTCCACGGTGGTGCGGGTGACGGTGGCGTATTGCGAGACCAAGCGCGAGAGCATGTCCCGCACAAAGAACGCGCGAGCCTCGTTATGGGGTTTGTGAGTTCTGCGAGCGCGTGACATGGCCTCGCGGATATCCCGGCGACGAATATGGAGGGTGTGTCCGTCCAGGTGAAAGGCACTATCCTCGGCCGGGATGCGTTCGCGCGCTCTGACCGCCCGGCGAAGGATATCCGCCCACACAGCGCGGCCTTTGAGTTCCGCCACCTGGCCGTGGTCCGTACCGCGAGCCGTGACTCCGGGCAGGAGTTCGCCGATGGTGGTGGACACCACGCCGGTTTCCCCCAGCGAGGGGAGCACTTGATCGATGTACCTCAAGAAGGCGCGGCTGGGGCCTACCAGTAGCACCCCGGACCGTTCCAGGGTGGCGCGGTGCGCGTACAGGAGATAGGCGGCGCGGTGGAGGGCCACCGCAGTTTTCCCGGTTCCAGGTCCGCCCTGTACTACGAGGGCGCCGTGGAGGGCCGAGCGGATGATGCGGTCCTGCTCGGCCTGGATGGTGGCCACAATGTCCGTCATGTGCCCGGTTCTGCGCTCCGCCAACGAGGCTAGGAGTGCGCCCTCGCCGGAGAGCGTTCCGGCAGTATCGGCATGATCCAGGTCCAACAACTCGTCTTCAATGGACGTGACGGTGCGGCGGGACGTGACTACGTGTCGTCGTCGAATCACCTCGCCGGGTTCAAGGGCCGTGGCGCGGTAGAACGGCTCAGCGGCCGGGGCTCGCCAGTCCGTGAGCATGGGGTGGTGCTCGTCATCGGAGAGGGCAAGGCGGCCGATGTAGCGGTGGGCTGTGGCTGGGGTGCCTGGTGTTGGGTGGATTGGTGCGGGTTGGGTTGCTGCTTCACTCTCGGGTTGACGAAGGTCCAACCGCCCAAAAACGAGCCGATCCTCCACAGCGTCCAGACGCGCCGCGCGTTCCTCGTACAGAGTGGCAAAGGCGTCACGTTCGCTGCGGTTTTGGGGGGAACCTGACGGGCCCACTCGTCGCACTTCAGCCAAACGAGAACGGGCTACCTGACGTAACTCGTCGAGACGAGAGTAGAGGGTATCCACTACCCCCTGCTCGTGGGCAATCTCGCTCGCGATGTCCGGCAAACTCCACCTCCCGCGCGGTCCTGGGTTCCGTTGACACTGCCAATTCTGCGGCCATCCATTTTTCCACGTTGGGCGTGAAATTGGTAGCGGTGGCGCAGGTGGGCACTGGCGTGACACACATTGCGTCAGGCTCGGGAGGGCTGCCGAGGGCGGACGGCTGAGGGTGGCATCATGGCGGGACCACTGCCATGGGAGGGTGGACCATGAAAATCAAGCGCACATTCACGGGGATGGCCCGGGTGAACCGCACTGCTGTGGAGCGGCTGGGGTTGACGGCTGAGCCTGGCGCGTCAGGGCCCGTCATGCTGCACACCCTCAAGGGATTTGTTGATGCCGGCGCGGTGGGTCACGTGGCGGCCAAGCATCTGCTGGACAACTGCGAGACGCATCGGATTGTCACCTTCAACACGGACATGATTTTGGATTATCGGTCCAAGAGATCGCTGATGACCTTTGAGACGGATCGATACACTGAATACGAGCAGCCGTTCATGGTCATTGACCACCTGCGTGATGCGGAAGGCACCGCGTTTCTGCTGCTTCACGGGATGGAGCCGGATCTTCAGTGGGAACGTCTGATTGTGATTATCAGGCAGTTGATTGAGCAGTTTGGGGTGACCTTGACCGTGGGCTTCCACGGCCTGCCCATGGGCGTTCCGCATACGCGACCCCTGGGGCTGACCGCTCACGGGACACGGCCAGGGCTGACCGAGGATTACACGTCCTTCTTTGGCAAAGTGAAGGTGCCCAGTTCCCTCAGTGCGCTGATGGAACTGCGGTTGGGCGAGGCGGGGTTGGACGCCATGGGCTTTGCCGTCCACATTCCGCATTACTTTGCGCAGATGGAGTACGCACCCGGAGCGGTGTTTGCCCTGCAGCACGTGGAGCGCGTGACTGGGTTGGATTTGCGGACGGAGCGGTTGGCCGTGGAGCGGTCCGAGGAGACCTCCGAGTTGGAGCGTCAACTGCGGAAGAATGATGACGCCGTGGCCGTGGTCACCGCCCTGGAGCAGCAGTTTGACCGGTTCACCGCGCAAGTGGGAACGCCGGGGCGCCTCATTGACGCCGACGGTCCGATTCCCACCGCAGATGAACTGGCCGCAGAGTTTGAACGCTTCCTTGCCCAACAGGACGGCAACCAGGGCGAAGCCTTCCCCACCGTAGGAGACCCCTGGCAGTAGGGGCAGGGGTGCCGTCTATAGCACACCTCGTTGAACAGTACTGGGGTGAGTAAAAATGCAGGTCAACCAGCACAGTTCCGTTTTGTTGGGTGCTTGAGTTCCGTTTTCTAGATGGGTTGAGTTCCGTATTGTGGGTGGGTTGAGTTCCGTTTTCTCGGCGGACTGGGTGGCTCAGCCGAATGTCCGCCCTTAACGATTGTGCGGAGGGATCAGTGGCGCTGCAGTCCCTGCGAATCTGGTCAACTCGGTTCCGGTGAGGATGTGCGCGGGAACGGGCAGCGCGCGCAGGGCGCGGGCGAGTGCCGGGGACGTGAGGGGTGATTCGGCCAGGGTAAGTTGCGTTGGTGTGCTCGACGAAGGTGCCGGTCCGGGTGCTGTTGCGGAGGTGGACATGGCAAGGGGATTGGACGAGGGTGTAGAGCCGGACGAACTGGGTTCGTCGTCGGGTATCACAGGCGGCTTGACGGCGGCGATGACGAGGTTGCCGTAGCGCCTGCCTTTGAGGATGCCGGGTTCGGCGATGAGGGCAGCGTGCGCGGGCAGCGTGTGGCCGGACGGTGCGTGCGTTGTGAACGCGCGGGTGATGGTGGCCAGTTCTCGTCGGGCAAGAGTAAGCGGTGGCCGGTCTCCGCAGTTCACCAGGTAGACGCCGCCGGGTGCCAGGGCGGCGCGGGCCGCCTCGGCTACATCGAGGCCAATCAGGTGCTCCGGGGTGACCGCGCCGCTGAACACATCCCTGACAATCACGTCATAGGTGTTTGCGCGGGTGGTGCGAAGAACCTCGGCAGCATCGGCTGCTCGCAGGCGCAACCGGGGCGCTCGCGGCAGGTCAAACCAGGCGCGTACCCGTTCATTGAGGCGCGCATCGATATCAACAGCGAGTTGCCTGCTCCCCGGGCGTTCTGCATCCCAATACCGCGCCAGCGCGCAACCCGCTGCTCCGAGGTGCAGGATCTTCAGCGGTCCGTGGGTCACGGCATCCACCACGGCGGCCATCTGCTGCATGTACTCAAAGGCCAGGAATCCCGGATCGTTGAGGTCAAGGTAGGAACTAGGAACGCCGCCCACCATGAGCGTGACGCGGTTGCTGTGGTCCCGGTCCCGGATTACCTCGCAGTTGCCGGTGTTAATGGGGACGGGGCCGGTAGGGAAGCGTGATTCCAGTCCGGATGGTGTGGCTTTTGTATTGGAGTGTGCGGTTCTTGTACCAGAAGCCGTTGGTGCTGCTCTGGTGGACCCGCCGCGGCGTTTGTTCGCTCGGGAGGATCGCGCCGGGGGCATGGTCTCAGAGTAGCCTGAGCGCGGATTGGTTGGCCGCAGACGAGCCTGAGTGCAAGCGAGGCTGAGTGCTGACCACCCGAGGCTAGGCCGCCCTGAGTACAGACCAGTCGGACCGCAGGAATCGCCGTTGTGCTTCGGAACTGCGGTCCGGGGGGTGGGATTCGGTGCGCTGGGCCGCAGGAATCGCCGTTGTGCTTCGGAATTGCGGTCCGGGGGTGGGATTTGGGGCGCATGACCGCAGGAATCGCCGTTGTGCTTCGGAAGTGCGCACACGCCCAGCGCAAGAGTTGACAGAATAGAACATTCGTTCGATAATGTACCTACGCAGTGACCACTGCGCGGTATCTTTGAGGGGGTGATGATGTGCGACGAAAAACGAGGGACGAGAGTTTGGTGATAGAACCATGGGTGAGGTGGCACCATGAGTAACGCGCCGCGGTCTGCCACGGCAAAGCGGGATTGGGGGTCCGACGAGACCGGAACCTCCATCATGCATGTGGACATGGACGCGTTCTTTGCCGCCTGTGAACTCACTCGGCGGCCAGAGTTACGGGGCAAACCCGTGATTGTTGGCGGGGGAGACAGGGGCGTGGTGCTCGCCGCCACGTACGAGGCGCGGGCCTTCGGTGTTCACTCAGCGTTGCCCATGCGGCAGGCAATGGCACTGTGTCCGCGCGCCGTGGTGGTGCCACCAGATCATCGGTTGTACTCCGAAGTATCGCATTCCGTGATGGGCATGATGAAAGAGATCACTCCTATTGTGGAACCTCTGAGCATTGACGAGGCTTTTCTGGACGTGTCCGGCGCTCGCAGACGGTTGGGTCCGCCCACGGTGATTGGAGCGCAGTTGCGCGCCCGAGTGCAGCAAACACATGGGGTGACGTGCTCGGTGGGGATTGCGCAGAACAAGTTCCTTGCCAAACTTGCCTCTACGCACGCCAAACCAGACGGGTTGCTCCTGGTTCCCAAGGACGCTTCGGTCCCGTTTGTCCGCACGCTTCCGGTGGGGGCCTTGTGGGGAGTGGGGGAGAAGACTGCTACCACGCTTCACCGGTGGGGGATCACCACGGTGGCCGAACTTGCTGACACGGATCTCACCATTCTCCAGGGGGCGATTGGACGAGTGGCAGGTGCGCACTTGCACAATCTGGCCTGGGCGCGCGATCCGCGTCCCGTGGTGGTCAGCACCAGCGAGAAGTCCATCAGTAACGAGACCACGTTCCACGAGGACGTGTTCGATATTCGCGTGCTCGAAGGGCGCCTGTTAGCACTGTGTGACCAGGTGGCCGGGCGGTTGAGGAGTCACGGGTGGGTATCGCGGACCATCGCTATCAAAGTGCGGACCAGTGATTTCCACACCGTGTCCCGGTCACGGACCCTGCCCGAACCCACGGACGTTGCCCAAGTGGTGTTCCGGGCAGTGCGGGAGTTGTTTGGCGCCGTGGACACGCGGGGCTTGCCCGTGAGGTTGGTGGGAGTCCGGGCTGAGGGGTTGGTAAAGCGGGAAGGGCACGCCGAGCAGATCACTCTCGATGAAGCCATCAATCCCTCGGGGGAGCGGGAAGCGGAGATCGCCTTGGACTCCGTGCGTCAAAAGTTTGGGCGCAAGTCAATTGCCTTGGGAACGTCACGCCTTCAGGCGGCACGGTATTAGACCTCTCGGTTGTGGGCGTCCCGTGATGGGATCCGAGCAAGCAGGGTGTGTAGAGCGGAGCCAGCATGGTGCCACCAGCAAAGCCTTCTGACGTGGCTAGAACCCGGCCATACTGCGCATCAGGTACGGTGTGCCCCGTATCCTTGTGGTCTATTCACAGAAGTGGACGGCCCCAGAAGTGGACGGAAGGTGTGGACATGCCGTTGTCTGAGCACGAGCAGCGCATTCTTGACCAGTTGGAGCGCGCGCTTCAAGAGGACGATCCGCGCTTGGCCAACACCTTGCAGGGGACGCAAAAGCGCCCCTTCAAGCGCTACATCGTCGCCGGTGCTGGCGTGCTACTGGGACTCGTGGTGCTCCTGTTGGGCGTGACCATTCAGCAGCCGATTGTGGGCGTCCTGGGATTCGCCGTGATGTTCGGCTCACTGGCGTGGGCCTTTGCCGTGACCCCCAAGAAGACCGAAGGTGACATGGCCGCCGCCGGAAATGGGACCACAGGGACGGGCAACGCACGCGCAGGCTCCGCGAATGCTGCTACTCCCAACGCCAAGGTCTCCACCAAGGACCGCTTCATGAACCACCTCGAGGACCGCTGGGATCAACGCCGCGAACAGCAAGGTGCTTAACCTTCCCGCTCTTCCCCGGCTGCCTGCGCTCAGCCGTCCCGTCATGCTGCACGCAGTCGCAGCATCTTGTTGTCGAATGACTACTCGGGTGGTTGAGCCAGGTGACCGGAGGTCACCGTCGGTCGAAACCCCCGTCATGCTGCACACTCGCAGCATCTCTCCCAAATTCCGTCCGCTGAGCCTGTCCAACCCCGTTGCTCTAGAAGCAACCCGCGGCCAAATCGTCGTAGTGGAAACGAACCTGGTGGACAACGATCACGTGAGGGCGGACGTCATACACGAGGCGGTGTTCGTCGGTAATGCGGCGTGACCACACATTCAACCCAACGTGATACTTGAGCGGTTCGGGTTTCCCCGTGCCCTCAAACGGGGTGCGCCGCGTTTCCTTCAGGAGCCTTCGAATTCGCGTTGCCGTTTTGCGATCGTGATCGAGCCACCACTCAAACTCGGTCCATGCTCGGAATCGAAACTCGAGTCCCCGCGCTTCATCCATGGTGACGATCACTCGCCGTCAAGGAACGCATCTGGGTCTTCTATGACCACGTTACCTGCGTCCGACTCGGCGAACGATCGCATGAGGATGCGTGAGTTTGCGGCTGATGAGAACAAGTGGTTGGTGGTTTGGATAGCCTCGTAGTCTGCCTCAGACATGAGCACACCGTTGCCCCGCCTGGATGTGATACGGACTACATCGCGATCCTCGTTAACCTGAGCCAGCAATGGGTACAGGCTCTCACGCGCTCTAGCGGCTGACATTGTGGGCATAGCATACTCCTCACACTCGTACGGGAAATCGTACGTCTTTCAGAGTCGGACTGCAACCGCACAACGTCGCGGTGGCTCAGTGCTCAATGATCACAGAGGGTATTTCTGGCTCAGGAGTTCTGGTGTCACCTCGACTCTTCGGGTTTTTCCCACACCGGTCATGCTGCGCGCAGTCGCAGCATCTCGTCGTCGCCTATCCTGATTTGGGGATACATCGGGCAGGAAACCTTGATGTGCCACATGGTGCTACCATGGGAGTATGAGTATGGAGGCCATCAGTCAGCGCGATCTCCGTATGAGGTCTCGCGAAATTATGGATTCGGTTGAGGCCGGTCAGCGATTCACGGTGTCGCGGGGAGGGCATGACATTGCCGAGTTGATTCCCTTGAGGCGGCCTCGGCGATTCGTTACTCGCGAGGATTTCGCGGCATCGTCTTCTCAGTATCCTCGCCTTGACTTGGCGCAGTTCAGAGCCGATGTTGAAGCAATTGCAGACCCTGATGAGTTTGACCGCTATGAGCAGTAATTCCACGGTTGGTCTCGTAGATACCAACATCCTGATCCTCCGATCAGACCTGGACGTAGCGTTCCTGCCGGCCACCATGGCGGTGTCCACTATCTCCATCGGCGAACTAGCGGCAGGCGTCCAAGCAGTGGTTGGTGATTCGCCCGAGGCCATCGAGACCAGGGCTGTCCGACTCGACCATCTCCAGCGCACCGAATACGAGTTTGATCCAATCCCCTACGATGCGAGGGCGGCTCACGCTTTCGGCATCATCCATGCGGCCGTCAGGAGCTATGGTCGCAACCCTCGTCGTCGGGTCGCTGACCTGATGATAGCGGCAACGGCCAGGGCGAACGGGCTCAGCCTATTCACCACGAATCCCCGTGATTATCAAGGCTTGGATTCGCTGCTCGCCATCCACGAGGTCCCGCTCCCATTGCCGTGATGATGGCCCGAGGCTTCCACATCTGAGCCCTAGGTCCTCCGCTGCCCCCGCTTCGGACTCGGGTGAGCAACCGCATGGCATCGCGCCGACTCAGTGCTGAATGATCACTGAGGGTATTTCTGGCTCAGGAGTTCTGGTGTCACCCCGACGAGGAGGTTTCCGGGGTCCGTTTGGAGAGCTGTGGCCAGCTTGACCAGCGTGGGCACTGAGACCATGGCGCGGCCCGCCTCGTGATGCGCGAGATTCGATGACTCCACGCCGGACTCGCCCGCCAACTTGTCTCGGGTCCACCCTTTGGCGTTGCGATACACGGTGATATTGCGACCAATCTGCGCAGCGGCGGGGGATGGGACTCGGGGCACGCCGCCAGTCTGGCCGCCACGGGGCGCAAGTACCATGGTTCAAGTACCTGGTACTTGTACCATGTCCGAATGGACGTGGATACCGCCGCAACGAGTTCGCTCATCAAGAGCAAGCACCGCGTCCGTACCTACGGCGAGGTCAATACGCCTCCGCACATGGTCAAAACCATGCTGGACCTGGTCAAGGATGATCTCGAGATCACGGACAGGACCTTCTTTGAGCCGGCAGCAGGCGATGGCAACTTCCTCACCGCAATCCTTAAACGAAAACTCCACGCGATAGAGCGCCGGATTGTTCAGCGGTACCTAGGTCAGGAGGCCCTCTTTGCCCTCGCTTCCATCTACGGGGTGGAACTTCTAGCGGATAACCATGCCGATGCCCAGGCAGCGATGCTGGAGGTCTTTGAGACCTTCTGCGTCAAACATCAGATTGGCTGCGGTTCACGCACCAACGAGCATCATGCGGCCGAGTTCCTCATTTCTCGGAACATTCTCCAAGGCAACACCCTCACCGCTGAGGACCCCACGGGGGCACCACTGACGTTTTCCTGGTGGCACCGCGTCAAGAACTTCCCCGGCCAGGTACGCCGAGAACCGTTCACCCTGCGTTCCCTGCGCGAGGCAGCGGCCCCGCCGCCACCCAAGGCCAGGCAGAAGGAAACGCTCTTCTCCATGTTCGACGAGCCCGCCGTCCCGGACTACGCCATCTGCCGCATCGACCATGTCCACCGCAAAACCCACCTGTAGAAAGGCCACGATCATGAGTGACTACCGCCAGCCTGACACCTATCGCGCGGTGGACCCCAAGCTGTACTCATACCAGTACCCGGTGGGCCGGATCCCGGAGCGCGATGGCTGGGAGAAGATCGGTTACACCGAGCAGGAGTCTGCAGCCACCCGCATCAAGCAGCAGGCTACCGAGCTCGGCATCCCCAAGGAGATCCTCTGGGAGCAGACCGCACGCTTCATCGACGGTGGCTTCTTCAAGGACGACGAGTTCCATCGCTACCTGCAGCAGCAGGGAGTCGAGCGGGCAGCCAAGGAGACCACGGGCGGAGGCAAACGTCCTGAGTGGTTCCACTTGCAGACCGCGCCGCATGCGTCGCTGGACTACTACCAAAGTTTCGTGAAGCACGACTACCCCCCGGTTTCCAGCACGGACAGTAGTGACTACGTCTTACGAGACGAGCAGCAGGACGCCGTAGAGATGGCGTTGCGGGCCTTCAACGGCGGCGTCAAAGAGATTCTGTGGAATGCCAAGCCCCGCTTCGGGAAGTCCCTAGCAACCTACGAGTTAGCGCGGCGCCTCGACGCGACGACGGTCCTGATCGTGACCAACCGGCCGGCCATCGCCAACTCGTGGTTCGACGACTACCAGAAGTTCATTGCGCACCAGACCACCTACCAGTTCGTCTCCGACTCCCCGTCACTCAAGGACCGGCATCCAATGTCCAGGCAGCAGTGGGATAAGTTCGAAGCCCCAGACAAGCGGTTGATCGAGTTCCTCTCCCTGCAAGACCTCAAGGGGTCCCAGTACTTCGGTGGCACCCATGACAAGTTGAAGCACATCAAGGACGAAAAGGTGTCTTTCACTTGGGACCTCCTGGTCATCGACGAGGCTCACGAGGGCGTCGACACCATCAAGACCGACGTCGCTCTCGAGCAGATCAGCGCTCGCCACATCCTGCACCTGTCCGGCACGCCGTTCCGCGCCCTGGCTCAAGGCAAGTTCCCGGACGAGGCCGTCTTCCACTGGACCTACGAGGACGAATGCGAGGCACGGGCCAACTGGGACAACCCTGAAGCCGTCAAGGCCCGAGCCGACGAGGGCCGCGAGTACGAGGAGAACCCCTACGAGTCGCTCCCGCGCCTCAACCTGCTGACTTATCAGATGTCGCGGATGATCGTCGACGACCTCTCACGCGGGGCGGCCGCCGCCGAGAACAGCGAAGACCTCGACTTCGCGTTCAACCTGGGGGAGTTCTTCGCCACCAAACCAAATGGTGACTTCGAGCACGAGGCCGAGGTTCGCAAGTTCTTGGACCGCCTCACCAGTAACGCGCAGTACCCGTTCTCCACCAAGGCGCTGCGTGACGAGAACCGACACACCTTCTGGCTTCTAAACCGGGTCAGTTCGGTCAAAGCCCTGGACAAGATGCTCGCAGACCACCCCGCCTTCGAGCAGTACAAGGTGGTCATCGCGGCCGGCGACGGCAAGACCGACGACGACGAGAAATCGGTGGGGCAGTCCCTCCAGCGAGTAAGAGAGGCCATTAAGGAGGCCGAGGCGAAGGGAACCCGCACCATCACCCTCTCGGTCGGGCAGCTAACCACGGGGGTCACGATCCCCGAGTGGACGGCCGTGGTGATGCTGGCCAACCTCTCGAGTGCCAGCCAGTACATGCAGGCAGCCTTCCGGGCGCAGAACCCGCACACCTACGTGCGTGACGGCAAGATGGTGACCAAGCAGAACGCCTACGTCTACGACTTCGCCCCCGAGCGAACCCTGGAGGTTTACGAGAAGTTCGCCACCAACCTCGGCCAGACCAAGGACTCGGGAGAGGATGAGCCGAAGCAGGAGGCGATCAAGCGGCTGCTCAACTTCTTCCCCGTCATCGGCGAGGACGCCCAGGGCCAGATGATCGAGCTCGACGCCGCCCAGGTCCTGCAGTTCCCCCGCGCCAACAAGGCGCGCGAGGTGGTCCGCAAGGGGTTCATGTGCAACCTGTTGTTCGAGCACGTCGGCGGCATCTTCCGTTACGCCGCCCAACTCGCCCCGATTCTGAACAAGATGCCCGCCGTCAAGCCGGGAAGGACGATCGGCGAGACAGTGGAGTTCTCCGCGCCGGAGAAGCCCATCACTCAGGATGAGCAAGGCAACGTCGTCCCCGATGAGATCGTGGTCAACTCGCAGGTTAAGAAGTTCGCCCCGGAGAGGATCGACTTCGAGTACCCGGATCGCATCGATGTAGACCTCGACGTTGCCGCGCTTGGCAGGCAGGTCAAGGCGGTCGTGACGACGGTGCGGGCAGAGGCGGCCGGCGCATACCAGGCCAAGTCCCGCGACGCGGCCGCAGTCTCCCGAGAGGTGGCTGAGTTCGTCTCCGACGCCGAGCGGGCCCGCCTCTCGCACCGCAGCGAGTTGGCCAGCCTGACCAGCAACTTGGAGGCCGAGACCGCCCAAGCGGAACGAGCCGCAATCACTGCTCGCATCGAGCAGGCGAAGGAGCGGTTCGACGGCGAAATCAAGGAGCTTATCTCTTACACCTTCGAGACCGCGGTCCCGAACCTGGTCAGAGATGAGGAGACGCGCCGCGAGACTAAGCGCGCTGACGCCGAAATCGACAAGGCAAGGGCGCACCTGCGCGGATTTGCCCGCACCATTCCCATGTTCCTCATGGCCTACGGCGACGCTAACATGCGCCTGGCCAACTTCGACGACTACACGGATGACGACGTTTTTACTGAGGTCACCGGCATCACCGAGGCCGAGTTCCGCCTCCTGCGCGACGGACAGACCATCACCGAGGACGACGGCACCGAAACCGTCATCCCTGGCCTGTTCGACGAGGTGGTCTTCGATCAGTCGATAGTTGAGTTTCTGGCCAAGAAGGCCGAGTTGGCGGACTACTTCGACGAGTCATTGCTTGAGGACATCTTCGACTACATACCTCGGCAGAAACCCTCCTTGGTGTTCACGCCACGGGACGCAGTGGAGATGATGGTGGACACCCTAGAAACTGAGAATCCAGGCATCTTCACGGGTAGCACCACCACTTTTGCTGACCTGTTTTCCAAGGCCGGCGTGTTCATCATGGAGTTGGTGCGCCGGCTGGACAAGGGTCTAGCTGAGCAAATTCCAGACCCCGACGAGCGACTTAAGCACATCCTCACCACCCAGGTGTTCACGCTCAGCCCCAGCGAAATCCTTCGCCTCATCACCATCGAAGCCGTCTCGGGCGGAATCCCGGAACGCAAGGCATGGCTGGAAGGTTCCGGCCACTTCCGCGTAGGTGATTTCCGAGAACTGCCTACCGACTGGTTGAGCCAGGCTGTGCAGCGGCC
The DNA here is from genome assembly GCA_031256435.1 of Cellulomonadaceae bacterium. GTDB lineage: Bacteria > Actinomycetota > Actinomycetes > Actinomycetales > Cellulomonadaceae > Xylanimonas. Next base: position 53,005 of record JAIRQO010000011.1, on the reverse strand, counting down.
GACGGTCGAAACCACGGAACCCAACAACAAGGACACCATGAAGAAGTTCGACGTAGTCATCGGCAACCCGCCTTACCACGAAGATACTGGCACACGAATGAAGAACCAGATATATCACCGGTTCGTGATGAAAGCCAACGAGGTTGCGCAACGTGTTGTCATGATTCACCCAGCAGGTTGGGTGAAGGGCGGAATTAGGTTGAATGTTGCTAAGTCACGTTGGGCAAAGGACCAGAATCTACGTTCAATAATGTTGCGTGAGGATGATGTGTTTCCAGGTGCGAGCACAGGGTCCGTTACGATCACCTCGTTCGACAATACCGGTGAGAAATACCCGGAACCTGACCTCACCGTCTTTGGAATAGACAGGGCAGTGAAGTTTGTGGGTAAGTACCAGTACGAGAAGCTCGAGTTCTATTCTTCGCACCCGACGAGTCTGGTTTCGATAGTCGACAAGGTTCGCCCAGCAAGCGAGGACGTGTCAATGACCAGCATGGTTTCTCCGCAAAGGAACCTTGGTGTTGGCGGAAAACATTTTACCAAGGCAGACAAGGTCGGAAACCCAGCTATTCATCATTTTCCAAGGGGTATTTGCCAAACAAAGGTACTCGTGTCAGAGAAACTGCTCGACGCGAAAACTAAGGAGGACTTCTACTGGATTAATGGGCAAGACAGCTATTGGGACATCAAGTACGGAGCCGATCTGGACAGTTACAAGGTAGTATTCAAGGCTACCGGCAACAAGCAATCAGAATTAAACTGGTTACTCTTACCTGGCGAGGCGTTCACAGATAAGTTCCTCATGATCGGGTTCGACAATCGACAGTGTGCTACGAACTGTCGTAAGTATTTGAGTACGAGGTTCTACCGTGCACTGATGGGAACCCTGCTCGTTGATCAGAATGCACTTCGAAAAACACACCGTAATGTTCCCACACAGGACTTCACATCGTCGTCGGACATCGACTGGAGCAAGCCGATCCCGGAGATCGACCAGCAGTTGTACAAGAAATATGGCCTCACCGAGGAGGAGATTGCCTTTATTGAGGGCAACGTCAAGACGATGGAGTGACGGTGACGTGTGGGCTGTTCGTCGGTTGAGGAGCCCGGAGGGCATCTCGAAACTACGAACGGTTGAAGCCGCCCCACGTTCGTCGAACCCTGGGTTGATCGCGTGATGGGGCCTCTTAACGCGAGTAAAACGGGGTTCGCCGGATAGAGATCCTGCGACTGCGCCTACGGCTCCGCGACAGTATGATCGCTGGGGTTTCGACCGTCGTTCGCTTTGCTCACTGGCTCAACCGCCTGGATGCAAGTGGGCTGGGCGGAGATGCTGCGACTCCGCGACAGCATGACAGGGTGGGTGTTTTGGGGTAAACGAAAAGCCCGATCCCATGGTTGTTCATGGGTCGGGCTTTTGTTTGGCACCGTTGCTTCCCGGGTTTGCTTGGTTGTTGCCAAGGTTTCCCTGGGGGAGTCGCTGTCCTTCTCCGTGGGGATGGGGTCACGCTCCGGGGTGGCCTGCCAGCATTGGTTCTCATCTGGTGGGGTGGAACCTCGTGTTGGTGCTTGCTGTGGGGAACGTATCCTCACCACATCAAGTGTCAGGGCTTTCACTGGGGGTTGTCCGCACCGTGATGCGGGTTGGCTGTCTGCGGAACGTATCCTGTCCAGGGTCACCAACACCAGTGACTTGCTTAACTCCGGCAGAACATATCTTTCCGACTCCCTCACATTCGGCACGTAGCCAGACAATGCAAGCGGCAAGATTGACCCCTTGTCCTTTGGTGAAGGTTTGTGGCCTTCCCGATGGGCGATTCTTCAAGCGACGAAGTGTTACCACGGTTCTACCGCTCGTCTCACTGTCGTTGGGGCTCTCGCTCCCAGACCATACCCGTGAGCATGTCCTGGTGGAGAAGAATCTCACCGACCTTCGTCGAAACCCTTGCGAGGCTCCAACGGTGCACCATGTCTACGGTTCTACCGCTTGACCTGCTGGGTCGGTGTGTTTCGTCGTCGTTTCCGACGACAAGAAGAACAGTACGCGTAGACGTTACCTAGCCGCAACCATTTCAGTGATTCGTGAACCATGTTCTGGCTGCCGTTGATTCACGGGACACTAAAGCCGCAGGTCAGACTAGAGACAGTGTGAGTGGGCTGGGCAGAGATCCTGCGACTTCGCTGCGCTCCGCGCAGGATGACGGGGCTACGCCGGGGTTTCGACCGTCGGCGCTGACGCGCCTGGCTCAACCGCCGGGGCGGCAGCGGGGCCGTGGTTTCGAGACGCCCTGCGGGCTCCTCAACCGACGGCGGGTAGAGATCCTGCGACTCCGCTTTGCTCCGCACAGGATGACGAGGGGAGGCACTCACCCTTCCATCGTCGTCGAACCCTGGGCTAGTAGTGCTATGGGGCCTCATTGCGCGAGTAATACGAGGTTCGGCCAGATGGAGATGCTGCGACTTCGCCTACGGATACGCAACATCATGACGGGGTTGGGGGTGCTCAACGTGACGTGTGAGGCACAGATGCTGCGACCCCTCAGGGCCGTGATCCTATGGGCTAACGATGGTGAACCTGGGCTACGTGCACTCCTGGAAGATCGTCAAAGCGGGCCTTGGCGTCTGATGTCACGATTGCGCGGCCGGTCTCGCAGGCGTGGGCTGCTATCACGAGATCGTGGGCGCCACGAGGTGTGCCGGATGCACGGCAATGATCGAGTAGGGCCGCGTGTTCGATGGCCGTGTCCCGGGTGTAGGACAGCACGTGGACACGGCGCATCACAGCATCAAGTACTTGCCGCCTGGAGTTTTCTGCACGGCTGTCACGGCGACGCCGCGCCGCAATCACCCCGTAGGCGAACTCGGCAATCGATACTGCGGCAACGGCAATGTCGGCATTGTCATTGATCAGTGTCGGCAGGCTGCCGTCCCGCTCAAGATCGATAAGAACGGTGGTGTCAAGGATTAATCGGACCACGGGTTGTCCAAGGTGAGTTGGGCCCGTACAGACGCGATCTCTTGTCCTAGGGAATCATCTCCGGAGCCTCTGAAGTTGACGAGTTCGCGCCGCAGGCCGCCGGCATTGAACAAGGGGAACGGCATGACTTGGGCAACCGGCACTCCATCGCGTTCAATCACCACAGGTTCGGCGTTGCGCTCAATGTCATCGAGCAGCGCGGAGAAACCCCGTGACGCCTGGGTGGCAGTCAATGTTCTCATTCTCCCATTGTACTCTGATTTATCAGATTAGGGGTCATCGAGGGGTGAAATCGACATACCCGGTCCATGGTTGTTGATGGCTCCTCCCATCAGCCGATGACGCGCTTGACAGCGTGGTAGACGCGCGGGAGGTGCTCGCTTCGCAGGCGAGTTGCACCAGCCAATCGTGTTGGAAGGCATCCTCACCCATGGCCGTCAGATCCGCCGCGAGTCCGAGGTGTTCATCGAGATCAAGGAGGGATTGCGTGACGATTGGTCCGTACAGACTATTGACGTCCGTGATGGTCGCAGCGGCCTCGCATCCCGGAGGATATGGGCATCGCTGGATCGCAATCCACCAGCGGAGATGACGTCCACTTCGCAGCCGAGGAGTTCCTCAAGTTCGTCGGCAATGGTGATGAACTCCCACGCTCGCCCTGGAACGTAATCGACGAGGAGGTCAATATCACTCCCGGGAATGTCCTCACCGCGGGCAACAGAGCCGAAGACTCGGGGGTTGGTTCCTCCCAGTCGAGCAATGATGGCGATGGCGGCGTCACGGTGATGACGCAGCGCTGCTGAGGGGCGTCCCGTGGCATCAAGGACACGGGCGATCATGGCTTGCGAGGCAGGTCTTCTCCCCGCCTCGATGGCGGTGAGATTTTGCCTCGGCATCCCGAGGCGGCGGGCGAGGTCAGCCTGGGAGAGTCCAGCCGCTCGTCGAGCCTCAGTGATGACATGCACACACAAATGTTACCAGGTAGTAGGGCTAGGGTTCGGAGGCGTCCAAATGCTTGGTAGAAGTGTGTCTAAATGCTTGGTGGGGCTCGCGTGTGACAAGACATTGGAGATGTTATCACTGATAACATGGTGGCATGGATGGTGAATTGAGGAAGGTGCGTCAGGCGGCTGGATTGACGCAGGCGCAACTTGCTGGCTTATCTGGAGTGGCATCGTCGAACATCTCGGCGTACGAATCGGGTACACGGCCTCTCACGCCGAGGATGCGCGAACGATTGCTTGCCTCGATGCGCAGGCCGTCTGATATTCTGCGTGCCCGCAGAAAGGACGTTGCGGCGATCATGGCCGAAGCCAACTTGACCAATGTGCGGGTTTTTGGTTCGGTGGCTGCGGGTGCTGATACTCCCGCCTCGGACATTGATTTTCTGTATGACGTGGGCCCGGCTGCCACCATGCTGACCGTTGTCAAGGCGAGGCAAAGGCTTGAAGAGTTGCTCGGGTTCTCCGTGGACATGGTGTCCGCTAGGGCAGTTCCCGAGCGCAAGCGGGAGATCCTGACCACGGCGGTGGCCTTATGAGTAAAGAGCGCGTGGCCGAAGAGTACGGAATAGCAACCGTGCGAGCGTTGGAAGACTTCCTAGTCCACGCCGATCAGGCGCAAGCAGCGATCCGAAGCAAAGTGGACGTTGATCACTACCCCGCAGAACTCGCCGCAGAAGCCCTGGCGGTGCGGTTGGGGGAGTCATTGAATCGAGCATCACGCGCCTATGTGGCAGCCCGCCGCACTGTTGGACTTGAGCAGATCATCGCTACCCGAAATGTGGTGGCCCACGGCTATGACATTGTGGATCATGACCTCCTGTGGCGGTACTTCTCCCGCGATCTCCCCGCCGCGGTAGCAGTTGTTCGCCAAGACTTGGAGGTTCCCAACAAGCCATAGGGCCACATTCGCTGCGTGACGGGGTGAGGGTGCGTGGGATGTTCTGCATCTTGGTGCCCGACGAGCGGGATGGGTTCAAACCGCGTGGTGAGGGTGCATCCAACCTGCCCGCAGCGCCAGCCCACCCCTGCCCACGTCCTCCCGCCCACCCCAGCCCACGTAGGTCACGGAAATGTCACGGTGGAGGAAATTTCCCCAAAAGGGTAGCCGAGTGGAGCAAAGTGGAGTAGCGTGGAGCGCACTGGATGTGAAGGAGGTGTGCCCCATGGGTGAAACCCTGTTAAGTGGAGGCCTCCTTTTGGGTACCTACACTCCAAAGCTCGACGAAAAAGGCCGCCTGATCCTCCCATCCAAGTTCCGCCCGCGCCTGGCAAGCGGTCTGGTTCTCACCCGCGGCCAGGAGCGCTGCCTCCTCATGCTCCCCATGGACGAGTTCTCCCGCATGTATGAGCAGATTCAGAAGGCGCCGTCCACGGATCGTCGCACTCGCGATTACCTCCGCGTGTTCCTTGCTGGTGCCAGTGATGACACCCCGGACAAGCAGGGCCGCATCGTCATCCCGCCCCACCTGCGCGAATACGCCGGTTTGGACAGGGACGTTGCCGTGATTGGCCTCGGCACCCGCGTGGAACTCTGGGATAGCACCACCTGGACCACCTACCTGGCCAACCAAGAGGAGGCCTATTCCGAGACGGAGGATCCCGTCCTTCCGTCGCTCGGCTTCTAGCCGCTCAACCCGGGCCGTCAGCCCGACAACAACCCGCCTCCCAGCCAAACCCCAGCCGGGAAGCGAAACCCACAACTTCATAGCCCTAGCGATTCGCCCGATGAGGCCTCGCCTGCTTGACCAGATGCACTTCCCCGGTATCTGGCCCAGCGGCGGGACCTGATCGGGCGGAGTTGCATCCGTAACAATTCGAACACAGGTTGGAAAGGAGGAATCGTGAGCACGCAGCAAACACCAACGCACCCCACCACGGCGGACCGTCACGTTCCCGTCCTTTTCCAACGCTGCCTTGACCTCCTCGCCCCCGCGCTCACCGCCCCCCAGGCCGTGTGCATTGACGGCACGCTCGGCATGGGCGGCCATAGCGAAGGCATCCTCACGCAGACCCCGGCGCGCGTGATCGGCATTGACCGCGATCCCCAAGCGCTCGCCCTCGCCAGCGAACGCCTGCGCCCCTTCGGTGACCGCTTCACACCCGTCCACGCCACCTACAGCGAAGTCCCGGAGGTCCTCACCGAACTCGGCATCACGTCCGCCCAAGGAATCCTGCTGGACCTCGGCGTCAGTTCGCTCCAACTGGATGAACCGGAACGCGGCTTCTCCTACTCCCAGGACGCCCCGCTTGACATGCGCATGGACACCTCCGGCGGCATCACGGCAGCGGACATCCTCAACACGTACGACGAAAAAGCGCTAACCCGGATTCTCAGGGACTACGGAGAAGAACGGTTTGCGCAGCGCATTGCCCGCGCCATCGTTCGTCGCAGGGAATCCACCTCGTGGACCCGCACGGCCGACCTCGCCGAGACCGTCAAGAACGCCATCCCGGCGGCAGCCCGCGCCACGGGCGGCAACCCCTGCAAGCGGACGTTCCAGGCCCTGCGGATTGAGGTCAACGGAGAGCTCGACGATCTTCGCGTGGCCATTCCGAGCGCCATCGAGTCCCTTGCCGTCCAGGGCCGGATGGTGGTGGAGGCGTACCAGTCCTTGGAAGATCGCATGGTGAAACGTGAGTTTGCGCGCGGGACTACATCCTCAGCACCCCCGGATCTCCCCATAGAACCTCAGACCCACCGCCCGTACCTCCGCGCGCTGACCCACGGAGCGGAACGAGCCGATGAAACAGAGCAACGCACCAACCCCCGGTCCACCTCCGTCCGCCTCCGCGCCGTAGAGCGGTTGCGCCCCACTCCGGACCACATGAAGCAACGATCACGTCAGGAACTGAGAAGATGAGCGCCGTACGAGCCATTGCCACCCCCGCGCCGCGCAAGCCTGCCGCGAAGAACTCGCGTCCCACGCTGACAGCCATCCAGGGTGGGAAGGCCGAGCGCGCCGCCCGTTTCTCCGTCATCAAAGCCCCGCTGAATGCTCGCTCCGGTGCGCCGTTCCTGGTGCTGTGCGCGGCAATTCTGGTGGCGTCCCTGGTGGCCGTGCTGATTGTCAACACGCAGATGGCTTCTGGGGCGTATGAGGCGGCTCGCCTCACCAGTGAGGTCAACAAAACGCAGCAGGACGCCCAGATGTACATCCAGCAGTTGCGTCAAGCGGAAGCGGGACTCTCTGAGCGCGCCATGGACATTGGCATGGTTCCTGCGGAGAACCCCAAGATCCTGAACATTTCCAAGGCGTCGGGAGCGATTGCTGCGGAGGCTGCCCAGCGTGCTGCGGAGGCTCGCGCTGCTGAGGATGGGGGACGCTGATGGCACGCACGTCCGCACCTCCCCGCTCCGGCTCCGGCTCTCGCCCTGCCTCTACCTCGGTGAAGCGCGCGCCCAGCAGCAGCGCCTCCAACAAGGGCGCCTCGCCGCGCCAAACTCAGAAACCTCGCGGCCTGCCCAAGCAGGCGCCGCGGTCTACCTCGCGCACGTCCTCACTATCGTCGTCGCGGCGCACCTCAACACCAACACCGTCATCGTCACGCACCATGACCACTACCTCGCGCGGCGGTGCCGTGGCGCGCCCGGTGCGGCGCTCCGGTCCGCAACCCGCTTCTCCTGTGAAACGGCAGAAGTGGCTGACCGTCATCGCGGCGATTGTGGTCACCGTGTTTGTGGCGCGCCTGGTGCAGATTCAGGTGATCCAGGCCCCGGCGCTCGCGGCAGAAGCCACGGCAGCGCGGACCGTCACCGTGGTATCCCCAGCGCACCGTGGCGAGATACTGGACCGCAACGGCGTGGTACTCGCCACGTCTTTGGACCGGTACACCCTGTCCGCAGACCCAGGGGCCATCGTCGATTTCCGAGGCCGTGGCCGCGAGGACCACGAGGGCAGCCCCGTGGCCGATGGCGCGCTCGGCGTGGCCCAACTGATGGCGCCCATCCTCGGCGTGGACAAAGCAGAACTTGCCGCCCAAATCAACGGCGAGGAACGCTACGTGGTGCTTGCCAAAGGGGTGGAACCGGAACAGCAACGTGCCATTGCCGCGCTGGGCCTCTCCGCGTACATTCGGGCCGAGATGACCTCCACCCGGACGTATCCGGCCAACACCGTGGCCTCGCCTCTGTTGGGATTTGTTGACCACGAGCAGGTGGGTCAAGGCGGGATGGAGCGCAAGTTTAATGATCTCCTCTCCGGGACCAACGGCGTGGAAACCTTTGAGCGCGGACGTGACGGCGTTCCCATTGCTGGCCTGGGTGGAAAGCAATCCACCGCGTCACCCGGCGGGGACGTGTTGCTGACCATTGATCATGACATTCAGTGGAAGGCGCAGCAGGAGGCGGACGCCGCCAAGAAGCGCACCAGTGCCGATTACGCCATTGTCATTGTCAAGGACAACGAGACCGGGCAGTTGCTCGCACTGGCAGATTCCAACTCCCCGGACCCCAATGATCGCAGTAGCGCTGCGGTGGCCCAAGGTTCGCGGGCCGTTCAGGACACCTTTGAGCCTGGCTCCACCGGGAAGGCCATCACGGTGGCCGCTGCGCTGGAACTCGGCGCCGTCACACCGGGAACGCCCTTTGTCACGCCGTTCAAGTTCACCACGCCCAACGGGCAAGAGTTCAAAGACGCCGTGGACTACGGAACACAACATTTGACTACTGCTGGAGTGCTGGCAAAATCGTCGAACACGGGAACGGTACAGATTGGCGAGAAGGTGCCTCCCGCCGTGCAATACGATTACCTGAAGGCCTTTGGCCTGGGGGAATACACCGGGCTGGACCTCCCTGGCGAGGCGCGCGGGCAAGTTCTTCCGCTGGACCGATGGGATGGGCGCACGCGCTATGCCGTCACCTTTGGGCAGGCCATGACCGTGAACGCTGTGCAGGCCACCAACGTGTTTTCCACCATTGCTAACGGTGGCGTGTCCGTGCCGGTGTCCCTGATTCTTGGCACGCGGGAGGCGGGTTCGGACCGGGTGACACCCGTCAAGCCCGTGGAAGGTTCGCGCGTGATCGACGAAGATACGGCCACCACCCTCTTGGGAATGATGGAAACGGTGACCACGGACGGTACAGCCACCATGGCCGCCATCCCCGGTTACCGCGTGTCCGGAAAGACGGCCACCGCCGAGGTGTGGGATGCGGGACGCAAGGGGTTGATGTCCTCGTTCATCGGCGTGGCGCCCGCAGATAATCCTCGTTTCACGGTGTCCGTGTTTGTGAAGAATTCACGCACCTCCCCGTGGGGTGGTGTGGTGGCAGGTCCGGTGTTCCGCGAGGTCATGGGCTTTGTGATCCAGAAATTTGGCTTGCAGCCGAGTGCCCCCGCTACGGCCAGTTACCCCATTCATTGGTAGGCGGAGCGTCCATGTCAGCCTTCACACCACGCGGTCACACCGGGGGAGTTGTGCCGCGTCATGTCCTCCCTCCCCGCTAAGGTCTATGACATGACAGAAACGCGCCTCGGCCCCCAGCACGCTCTCGCGAGACCCATCCCCGGGTTCCCGGATGCCCCCGCTGTGAGTTCCGTGGCGTCAGACAACCGCGAATGCACGCCCGGCAGCCTGTTTGTGGCCCTGCCTGGGGCACGTTCTCACGGAGCCAGTTTTGCGGCGGACGCCGTCAAGCGTGGCGCTGTGGCCATTTTGACGGACCAAGCGGGAGCGGATTTGATTGCCGCGGAGCGGTTGGCTGCGGAGCGGTTGGCTGCGGGCGGATTCGGTCGGGGTTCCGAGGTTCCTGTCCTGGTGGACGAGGACCCGCGCGCCCACCTGGGCCCCATTGCCGCAGCGGTGTACGGGCAGCCTGCTGAACAGTTGACGTCCTTTGCTATTACGGGAACCAACGGGAAAACCACCACGGCGTTCATGCTTGATGCGCTCATGCGGGCTCGCGGCGTGACGCCGGGACTCATTGGGACCGTGCTGATGAGGTCTGGGGACCGGGTGCTGGCCTCCAAACTCACCACGCCGGAGGCGGCGGATCTCCAGGCCCTTTTTGCCGCCATGGTGGAGGACGGCGTGACCGGCCTGGCCATGGAGGTGTCCTCCCACGCGTTGGCCTTGCATCGCGTGGACGGCATCACCTTTGACGTGGCCGGATTCACCAATTTGACGCAGGATCACTTGGATTTCCACAAGACCATGGACGGGTATTTTGAGGCCAAGAAGATCCTGTTCACTCCCGAGCATTCACGGCGCGGCGTCATCATGATTGACGACGAGTGGGGGGTTAAACTCGCCGCGGAAGCCACAGTTCCGGTGGTGACCATCAAGACGGATCCCGCTGTGAGTGATGGGGCGAACACCGGCGATGCCGAGAAACCTGATGAAACCAGCGCCGCAGACTGGACCATCACGGAGGTCACACACTATCCGGCTGGCTCGGATTTCACGCTGGTGCATCGTGACGGACGCACGCTTCCCACGTCCACCAGCCTCCCTGGTGACTTCAACGTATCCAATGCGGCGCTGGCGTTGGTGATGACGCTGGAAAGCGGAGTCTCCGTGGAGGAGCTCGCCGCTGCTCTGAAAGAGACCGGGGGAGTCACCGCCGTGGTTCCCGGCCGCATGGAAGTCATTGAACCGGGCAATGACACCACGCCCTGCGTCATTGTGGATTTTGCGCACAACACCGAGGCGCTGGCGCTGGCTCTTGATGCCCTGCGCGAGGCCACCACGGGACGCCTGATCTGCGCTTTTGGGTCCGCGGGTGATCGCGATGCCGGAAAGCGCCCCGCCATGGGAGCCGCTGCGGTGCAGCGCGCCGATGTAGTCATCATCACGGACGACGATCCCCATTCGGAGGACCCCGCAGTGATACGGGCCGCCGTGCTGGCCGGAGCGCAGGAAGCACTAGATGGCGTGCCGGGGACTGGGCGGGAGTCAGGCGTGGAACTGCATGAAATAGCGGACCGCCGGGAGGCTATCCGGTGGGCCGTGGCGCAGGCGAAGCCCGGAGACACCGTGCTGATTGCCGGACGCGGGCATGAAACCGTCCAGGAAGTGGCGGGTGTGAATAACGCTTTGGATGACCGGGATGAAGTACGTGCGGCAATTTCCCTCCGCGCGCGAGACACTGGTAACTAGAGGCCGCTGAAGGTCAACAAGAGACGTCCACAAAGGAGACTGATGTGATCACCCTGACTGCCCGGCAGGTGGCTGATGCCGTCAACGGCCAACTCAACGCAGCTCCCGAGGTTCTGGTGACGGGACCCGTGGTGGTGGACTCACGCAAGGTGGTGGCAGGCGCCTTATTCGTCGCCCTTCCGGGGGAACACGCCGATGGTGCTGATTTTGCTGAAGGTGCTCTGGCTGATGGCGCCACGTTGGTACTCGCCGCCCGGGAACTCGCCGGGGAAAACGGCCCTCTTCCCACGGTGGTGGTGGCCGATGTTCAGGCGGCCCTGGGGGACCTTGCCCGGTTTGTGCTGGCGGAAGTGCGCGCCAAGAACCCCAACCTGCGCGTGATTGCCACCACCGGTTCCGTGGGGAAAACCACCACCAAGGATCTCATTGCCCAGTTGATCCGCACTGGTGATGACGGATTCGGTGGCGAGACCATCGCGCCCATAGGTAGTTTCAACAACGAGATCGGCATGCCGCTGACGGTTCTCACCGTGGATGAGAACACGCAATTCTGTGACTTTGAGATGGGCGCGGACCGCCCCGGGAACATCACGTACCTGGCCCAAATAGCCCCGCCCAACGTGGGCATCGTGCTGCGGGTGGGAACGGCGCACATGGAAGGGTTCGGCTCCCGCGAGGGCATCGCGAACGCCAAGGCGGAGATGTTGGCCGAGTTGGTGCCGGATGGTGTGGGCGTGCTCAACGCCGATGACCACCGCGTGGCGGCCATGGCCTCGCGTGTGACCGGGCCTGATCAGCGCGTCATCACCTTTGGGCGCGCCGAAGAGGCTGACATTCGCGCCGAGGATATCACCGTGGACGCACTGGGAAGGGCCGCGTTCACCATGCGTATCAAGGCCGCCGTGGCCGAGAAAATTGTGAACACCTCCCGGGTGACTCCGGGCTCCGGAATCTCCACCATGATGGCCGTGATTGCCGATCAACGGTATCCCGTGCAACTGACCATTGTGGGCGAGCACCACGTGTCCAACGCCCTGGCCGCCGCCACCGCCGCCATGCTAGTGGGCATTCCGCCGCTGACGGTGTGCGCACGGCTCGGTGCCATCACGGAGATGAGTCCGCACCGCATGGCGGTCACGGAACGTCCCGATGGCATCACGGTCATTGATGACGCCTACAACGCCAACCCGGAATCCATGGGGGCAGCGCTGAAGTCGCTGGCCATCGTTGCCGGGCGGGAGCGCCGCAGCGTTGCCGTGCTGGGGGAGATGCTGGAACTGGGCGAGGATCAACGCGCCGGTCACGAGAAGATGGGCCGGCTTGCCGTGAGGCTCGGAATCAAGAAACTGATTGTGGTGGGTCCGGGTGCGGCACCCATGTTTGACGCCGCCCAACAGGAAGGTTCCTGGGGCGGTGAGGCGGTGGCAGCCGCCGATCTGGATGCAGCGCGAGCAATCTTGAACGAAACCCTCCACAATGGTGATGTGGTACTGGTCAAAGCATCCAACGGTTCGGGTTTATGGAAACTCGGCGATGAACTCGCTGCGGGCACCCTCGGCTTGCAGGTTGCCTCGTGATTGCCATCCTTGTTGCAGCCGGCGTTGCCCTGGTGGTGGCGCTCTTTGGCACGCCGTTGTTTATCCGATTCCTGACCAAGAAGCAGTACGGTCAGTTTGTCCGGCAGGACGGTCCCACCTCCCACTTCACCAAGCGTGGAACTCCCACCATGGGTGGTGTGGTCATCATCGGAGCCACACTGATTGGCATTGCAGTAGCCATGATTGTGTCCGAGCGGATTCCCAGTGTGTCAATGTGGTTGGCGCTGTATTTGATGGTGGGCCTTGGCGCCGTGGGATTTGCCGATGACCTCACTAAGATCCGGCGGGCGCGCTCCCTGGGGCTGACCCCCATGGCCAAAATCATCGGTCAAGGGTTTGTGGGGATTTCCTTTGCGTTCCTGGCCCTCCGGTTCCCCAACGCGAACCTCCGCACCCCCGCCTCCACACGCATCTCCTTCCTGCGGGACACCAACCTGGACTTTGCCGTGTTTGGGGCCACCATTGGGTTGATCCTGTTCATCATTTGGGCCAACTTCCTGATCACGGCCTGGTCCAACGCCGTGAACCTCACGGACGGCCTGGACGGCCTGGCCACGGGCGTTTCCCTGGTGGTGTTCATGGGGTACATCGTCATTGGGATTTGGCAGTTCAACCAGTCCTGCCAGCGGTTCATTTCCGCAGGGCCGAGTTGCTATGAAACCCGCGATCCCCGGGATTTGGCCATTGTGGCTGCCGCGATAGTGGGGGCCTGCTTCGGCTTCCTGTGGTGGAACGCCAGCCCCGCCAAGATTTTCATGGGGGACACCGGTTCCCTGGCACTGGGTGGCGCGCTCGCCGCACTGTCCATCCTGTCCCGCACGGAACTGCTGGCCGTGATCCTGGGCGGGCTCTTTGTCATCATTGTTCTCAGTGACGTGATCCAGATCGGCTTCTTCAAGTTGACTCGAAAACGGGTGTTCAAGATGGCACCCTTGCATCACCACTTTGAGTTATCCGGCTGGGGTGAAGTCACTATTGTGATTCGCTTCTGGCTGATTTCCGGGCTCTTTGTGGTGCTGGGCATGGGCCTGTTCTACGCCGAATGGGTGGTGTCCTAAGTGAGTGGTGACCTTCATGGGTGACGTTTCGGTGGGTGATGGAGGCGTGGACATGTACGGCACTGTGGAGACCCATGGCACAGTGGACACCTATGGCACTGTGGAACCCGCCGTTCCCCTCGCTGAAGCCCGCGTGCTCGTAGCCGGATTCGGCATGACCGGTCAAGCATGCAAGGCAGCACTCGTCCCCCGATGTGCCGAGGTGATTGCCGTGGCACCAGGGGACCCAGCCACTACCGGAGCCGATTGCTCCATGCCGAATCCCGACGACGATGCAGCCCGAGCAGCGTTGCTGAACGGTGTGGATTTGGTGGTCACGTCTCCGGGGTTCAAGCCCTCGGATCCGCTGCTTGCTGGTGCGCTGGCCGCAGGGATCCCCGTGTGGTCCGAGGTGGAGTTGGCCTGGCGCCTCCGCGTACCGATGGAGGGGAGCGATTCCCCGGCACCGTGGTTGTGTGTCACCGGGACTAACGGGAAAACCACCACCGTGGAAATGTTGGCCGCCATCATTGCCGAGGCAGGGTTGGAAGGCCGCGCCGTGGGCAATGTGGGAACACCGTTGATTGAAGCGGCACTGGACCCCACCTTGCAGGTATTGGCCGTGGAACTGTCCAGTTTCCAACTGCACTTCACGCACACCATGTCTGCCAAGGCCTCGGCGGTGTTGAACCTGGCCGAGGATCACCTGGATTGGCACGGGTCCTTTGAGGCCTACGCCACGGATAAGGGTAGGATTTTCCAGAACGCCCAGGTGGCCTGCGTTTACAACGTGGCTGATCCACAAACTGAAGAGTTGGTGCGCGCAGCGGATGTCTCTCAAGGCTGCCGCGCTGTGGGATTCACCCTCGGCATTCCCGGGCCTGGGCAGTTCGGCGTGGTGGAGGACGTACTGGTGGACCGAGCCTTCACCTCTGGCGCGCAGACATCTGGACCGCAGACATCTGGTGCGCAGACTCCCGCAACGGAACTCACCACCACCAGACGGGACGCCACAGAGATTGTCACCTTTGCTGATCTCCTTCACCTGTCACCCGGGGCGGCCGTACCGGCTCCCCACGTGATTGCCAATGCCCTGGCAGCCTCGGCGCTCGCGCGTGCCCATGGCATTGACCCGGAGCCGATCAAGACGGCCCTACAAACCTTCACTGCAGGGGCCCACCGGATTGCCTTGGTGCGGACCCTGGATGACGTGGCTTACGTGGATGATTCCAAAGCCACCAACGCCCACGCTGCCTCGGCATCCCTGGCCAGCTACGCCGAAGGAACCGTCGTGTGGGTTGCGGGCGGACTCGTCAAAGGTGCTCACCTGGATGAATTGGTGGAAACCCGCGCTGACAGGTTCCGCGCTGCCGTGGTGATTGGCGTGGACCAGCAACCCTTTACCGAAGCGTTAGCACAACACGCCCCGCATATCCCCGTGGTGACCATTGACCCGGGGGAGACTGACATTATGCAGTCCGCCGTTGCTGCGGCACAATCCCTTGCTCGTCCAGGGGACACCGTGCTCTTGGCACCAGCAGGCGCATCCATGGATCAGTTCCGCTCCTACGCGCAGCGGGGCGAAGCATTTGCCGAGGCGGCACAGCGCCTCTAACGAGGAGGTGGGGGCCGATGGTCTCAGCAACAGCATCCGCCTCTCGTCGCGCTTTCCGAACCGCCGCACCCGCAGCATCACGGGCACCCTCGGCCTCGCGAGCAGCCGCTGGCACTTCCACCCGCTCCTCTGCTCGCTCCGCCACACGCACCGCAGCGCGCACCGGCTTACGCGGATCATCACGCTCCTCCACCAGGGACTTTGTCGCTAAGTCCGCCTTGGCTCAATCTTGGCCCGGACAGTGGAACTCGGCCACCACCTCGTACTACCTCCTGGTGGGCACCGTCACGCTGCTGCTGATCTTCGGGCTGGTCATGGTGTTGTCCAGTTCCGCGGTCCAGTCCATTGCTAACGGAAACTCGCCCTACGCTCAGTTCCTGAATCAAGCGCAGTTCGCATTGATGGGCTTGCCCGTGTTACTGATCGCCTCGCGGCTCTCCCTGCGGACCTACAAGCGGCTCGCGTGGCCAGCGCTGATTCTTGCGCTCGCACTCCAGGCACTCACCTTCTTCCCTGCCTTTGCCCTCAGCCAGGGGGGTAACACCGGATGGATTCGCATACCCGGGATCAACCTGGTCATGCAGCCCGCCGAGGTAGGCAAGCTTGCCCTGGCCATCTGGCTCGGAATGGTCCTGGGAAGCCGTCAACACATGCTCGGCCGATGGTCACGGGTGATCTTCCCGGCCGTACCCGGCGCCGTGGCGGTGATCGGGTTTGTGCTGGTGGGCCATGATCTCGGCACCGCGTTGGTGATTGGCCTCCTGGCTCTCGGAGCATTCTGGGTGGCTGGAGCCTCCGGAAAACTCCTCGGATTGGGCGCCGGGTTTGCCATGATCATTGTGGGCTATCTCTTTATCCACTCCCAGGCCAACTCCAACCGCCTCAACCGCATCCTGGCCACCTACGGTTCCGGCTGTGACGTTGCCGCCGATTGCTACCAGTTCCAGCACGGTCAGTTTGCGCTGGGTTCCGGCGGCGTGTTCGGCGTGGGGCTAGGGGCCAGCCGGGAAAAGTGGGGCCTGCTCCCTGAAGCGCACAATGACTTCATCTACGCCATCATCGGCGAGGAACTAGGGTTGTTTGGCACGCTGATGGTGCTCGGCCTGTTTGTGGCTCTCGGTGTGGGCATGACGCGAGTGATACGCCGCCACAAGGATCCCTTTGTTCAAGTCACCACGGCAGCCGTGGCCTGCTGGGTAGTGGGCCAGGCCTTCATCAACATTGGCGTGGTGATTGGCGTGTTCCCCGTCATCGGCTTGCCACTACCGCTCGTTTCCGCAGGGGGGTCAGCGTTGATTACCACCATGGCCGCGTTAGGCATGGTGATTTCCTTTGCGCGCACGGAACCAGGGGCGGAGTTTGCCCTCGCTGCACGGCGTTCGGCTGTGCGTCAGTCCGTTGCCGTTCTCGGCGGCAGGAAGCGCGGAAAGGGCTCGCGGCGGTAACCTAGCAGAGTGACTTCTACCGCCGCTCCTCAATCCGTGGTACTGGCCGGCGGAGGAACCGCCGGACATGTGAACCCGTTACTCTCCATTGCTGACGAGATTCGGCGCCGCAATCCGGACGCCGCCATCCGCGTCCTGGGAACCTCAACGGGCCTAGAAGCGGAACTGGTCCCCCAACGCGGGTACACCTTGCATGAGATTCCGCGCGTCCCCCTGCCTCGCAAACCATCCCCGGAGTTCTTCTCCCTGCCGTCCAAACTCTCGGCCGCCGTGAATGCCGCTGAGGACGCCATCAACGAGATTGACGCCCAAGTGGTGGTGGGCTTTGGCGGGTATGTGTCCACGCCTGCTTACCTTGCCGCACGTAAGAAGAACGTCCCTGTGGTGATTCACGAGCAAAACGCGCGCCCCGGCCTGGCCAACAAACTGGGCGCCGGGTGGGCCAAGGCGGTGGGGCTCACATTCAAGGACACTCCACTGAAGTGCCGTAACGGTGAAACGGCGTATACCGGCCTGCCGTTGCGTCAACCCATTGCGGACCTGGTGGCAGCACGGGACACAGACGCCGAAGGCGCCCGCAGGCAGGCTGCCGCAGACCTGGGACTTGATCCCTCCCTGCCCACCGTGCTGGTCACGGGTGGATCACTGGGGGCTGTGAGCCTGAACCTTGCCGTCTCCGGTGCCGCGCAGAGCCTTGCCGACGCCGGAATCCAAGTGCTGCACTTGACAGGGAAGGGCAAAGCAGAGGACGTGGAAGAACGCGCCGGGAGCGTGCCGAATTATCACATCCGCGAATATTTGGCTGATATGGAAAAGGCGCTCGGCAGTGCCGATGTGGTCATCGCGCGTTCGGGAGCAGGCACCGTGTGTGAACTCACCGCGTTGGGTCTTCCTGGTATTTATGTGCCGCTCCCCATCGGCAATGGTGAGCAGCGCCTCAACGCCACACCCGTGGTCAACGCCGGTGGCGGCCTCCTGGTTGAGGACAAAAAGATGACCTCTCAATGGGTCACGGACCACATCCCGCCGCTTATTGGCGATCCCTCGGGCCTCGCCGTCATGGCGAGTGCCGCCCAAGCATTCGGAATTCGCGACGGCGCTGCGCGCGTTGTTGACCTCATTGAAGGAGTATTGGCATGATCCCGGAAATCACGGACCCCATCCCGTTGAGTGACTTGGGGCGCGTTCACCTGATCGCGATTGGTGGTGCAGGCGTTTCCGTAGTGGCGCGGTTGCTGGCTGGCAGGGGAGTATCGGTCCAAGGGTCCGATGCCGCAGAAAGCGCCGCCTTGGTGGCGCTCCGTAATGACGGCATCACGGCCTGGGTGGGTCATGATGCGGCGCATGTGGTGGACGCTGACGGCAAGCCGCTGGTGGACACCGTGGTGGTCTCCTCGGCCATCCGCGAGAACAATCCGGAACTCGCCGCCGCGCGCGCAGCGGGAATCCGCGTGATTCACCGCTCCCAAGCACTGGCGTCTCTCATGCTCGGCATGCGCGCTGTAGCAGTGGCCGGAGCGCACGGTAAAACCACCACCTCCGCCATGATTGCCACGGTGCTCCACGCCTGTGGCAGCGATGCCTCCTTTGCCATTGGCGGCACCGTGCGCGTTGCCGCTGAGGACGGCTCTATCTCTGCCATCCCCGGCGGCTATGCCGGAAAGGCAGACGTGCTGGTAGCCGAGGCGGACGAATCTGATGGCTCGTTCCTGAACTACGCACCGTTCATCGCCGTGGTCACCAATGTGGAACCGGACCACTTGGACCACTATGGAACCCGCGAGGCTTTCGATCAGGCGTTTGTGGAGTTTGCCGGGAAGATTGTGCCAGGCGGCTGCCTCGTTGCCTGTCAGGACGACGAAGGCGCCGCGTCTCTCGCTGCGGCCTACCGTCAATCCGGCGGCACCGTGGTGACGTACGGCACCGATGCGTCGTCGGATGTAGTGATTACCAACGTGACCTCCAACGATCACGGCGCTGCGGCCACCATGGCAGGACCTGCCATCGGTGACCAACCGCTGGACGTCACGCTGAGTGTTCCCGGTTCACACATGATTCTCAATGCCGCCTCCGCCATCATCACCGCGGTGGCACTGGGAATCGCTCCCGCCGATGCTGCTGCAGCCGTGGGCAAGTTTGTGGGGACCGGACGGCGCTTTGAGGAACGTGGCGAGGTGGGGGGAGTGCGTGTGGTAGATGACTACGCTCACCACCCCACGGAGATTGAAGCGCTCCTGCGTGCAGCACGACCCGTAGCAGGAACCGGTGCGCTGCGGGTGCTGTTCCAGCCGCACCTGTTCTCCCGGACGCGGATTTTTGCGGATCGCTTTGCTGCCGCGCTCGCTCTGGCCGATGACGTGATTGTCACTGGAATTTACAAGGCGCGCGAGGACGTTGACCCCAACGTGACCGCTCGCACCATCACGGATTTGCTGCCACAGACGGCCAGCGGTGGCCCTGTGCGGGCCATTGAGGACCGGATGGAAGCAGCACACGCCATGGCACAGTCAGCACAACCCGGTGACCTGGTGCTCACCGTGGGCGCGGGCGATGTCACGGAACTCGGGCCGGTGATTCTGGCGGATTTGGGTCAATCAGCAGGGTCATAGCGCCCTGGTGAGGTTGCCTGTACGCACCGAGCAGGGATGTCTTGACGCACCGCGCAGGTTGTCTTGACGCACCTCGCAGGGTTGTCCTCGCGCATCCTGCGGGGTTTCACGGTTCCTCCCCGGTATCATCACGGACGAATCAGCGTCCTAATAAGGGAGAGTTCAACGTGTCCGGTCACTCTAAGTGGGCCACCACCAAGCACAAAAAGGCCGTGGTGGATGCCAAGCGCAGCAAGTTGTTTGCCAAGATGATCAAGAACATTGAGGTGGCGGCGCGCACCGGTGGTGGCGATCCCGCCGGAAACCCCACCCTGTATGACGCCATTCAGAAGGCCAAGAAGTCCTCGGTGCCCAATGACAATATTGATCGCGCCGTCAAGCGCGGTTCCGGAGCAGGCGCCGATGCTGTGGAGTACCTGGACATCATGTATGAAGGCTACGGCGGCAACGGCGTGGCCATCCTGGCGGAGTGCTTGACGGATAACCGCAACCGCGCCGCCTCGGAAGTCCGCGTGGCGTTCACGCGTAACGGTGGCACCATGGCCGATCCCGGTTCCGTGGCCTACCTGTTCAACCGCAAGGGCCTGGTGGTAGTGCCCAAGTCCGGCGGCGTGGATGAAGACGACGTGCTGATGGCCACCTTGGACGCTGGAGCCGAGGACGTCACCGATGCGGGAGACGTGTACGAGGTGCTGTGTGAGGCCTCGGATTTGGTGGCTGTGCGTACCGCCGTGCAAGACGCCGGCCTGGATTATGACTCCGCCGAAGCCATCTTCCACCCCACCATGCAGGTGGAAGTGGATGTGGACGGCGCCCGCCGCGCCATGCGTGTGATTGACGCCCTGGAAGATCTGGATGACGTACAGAACGTCTACGCCAACCTTGACATTTCCGACGAAGTCATGGCCCAGTTGGACGACGAGTAAAACGGCAAGCCCGGGTGGTTGAGCCAGCGAGCAACGCGAGCGTCGGTCGAAACCCGTCATCCTGCGCGGAGCACCGCGGAGTCGCAGGATCTCAACCGGCCCAACCTCACCGCACATAGAGGAGTCTCATCACATGCGCGTCCTCGGAGTTGACCCTGGCCTCACCCGTTGCGGCATCGGCGTCATTGACTCCGTGAGGTCCAGGCGAGCCACGCTCGTCGAATATGGAGTCCTTCGCTCCGAACCGAGCGACTCCGTGGACCAACGGCTCCTCGTGATCGCCACGCAACTCGACGAATGGCTGGACCGCCACGTCCCGGACGTGGTAGCGGTGGAACGCGTTTTTGCTCAGCACAACCACGGCACCGTCATGGGCACGGCACAGGTAGCCGGAATCGCCATGCTTGCAGCGGCTCGCAGAACCATCCCTGTGGCTCTCCACACACCGTCCGAAGTCAAAGCGGCTGTCACGGGAACGGGGAGAGCGGGTAAGGAACAGGTGCAGCGCATGGTCAAGCAGATTCTCTCCTTGGACCACACACCGACTCCCGCCGATGCCGCCGACGCCCTCGCCCTGGCCATCACCCACTTGTGGCGACCGGCTGGCGCCCTCCAAGGGGGAGAGCGCAGCGAACAACTCACTCCCGCCCAACGCGCCTGGGCCGCCGCCGAACACGCCGCCCGCCGGTAAACGCACCGTCAGGCGGGAAACAGGCCGTCACTCTACGTCGTCGAGGCGTTTGCCGCGTAGTTCGGTTAACAGCGAAGCGCCGAGGATGGCGAGGGCGAACGCGCAGGCGAACATGACGAACACGCCGGTGGTGCCAATCACGTTGTGGAGGGGGAGCACCAGCAGCGGCGCAAGGATGGAGGCGATGCGTCCAAACGCCGTGGCGGAGCCAGCACCCGTGGCGCGCACAGCCGTGGGGTAGCTTTCCGGCGTGACGGCGTAGAGAGCACCCCACGCTCCCAGGTTGAAGAAACTCAAGGCCGCACCGGTAGCGAGGATCGCGGCTGTGGACCCCGCCAGTCCAAAGGCGAGGGCAGCAGCGGCCGAACCTGCCAGGAAGGTGATGAGGACTCGTCGTCGGCCCCATACCTCAATGAGCCACGCGGCCATGGCGTATCCCGGCAACTGGGCCAGGGTGATGACCAGGGTGTAGGTGAAACTCCTGACCATGGAGAAGCCGTCCGCTACCAGCAAGGTGGGAATCCAGGTGAATGCGCCGTAGTAGGCAAAGTTGACCCCAAACCACGTGATCCATAGGGCGATGGTCCGGCGGCGCAACGCGCCACGGAAGAGGGACGCGAGGGGGACGCGGTGTGGGACCTCAGGGATGGCGTTGACGCCCAGGCGATCCGCAGGGACCGGGGTCACGCTTGATTCCCACATCATGCCCGTGGGTGATACTGAATCGGCAGCCTTCGGAGCGGCAGCACCAGCCGCCTCCACACCAGCGGATTCCTCAAAGACGCGCACAGCCTCTTCCGCTTCCTCGTCACGCCCTCGCGATTCCAGGAATCGCACGGATTCAGGAAGGTGAACACGCACATAGAGTGCATAGGCCGCCGGGACCAGCCCCAGGGCAAAGGCCCAGCGCCATCCGGCATCGGACCGTGGCACAACCAGCAGACCCACCAGGGCAGCAATGACCCATCCGGCCGCCCAGAAGGACTCCAGAATCACCACCACTCTGCCTCGGATGCGTGATGGCGCATACTCGCTCACCAGGGTGGAGGCCACGGGGAGTTCGGCGCCTAGCCCGAGTCCCACCACAAACCTCAGCGCAATCAACATGCCCAATCCCGTAGCAAGCGCGCTGGCCCCGGTGGCAAGGCCGTACACCAGCAGGGTCAAGGCAAAGACTTGCCTGCGGCCCACCCGGTCAGCCAGCAATCCCCCCAGCGCCGCGCCAATAGCCATTCCCACAAATCCAATGGACCCCAGCAGGGATCGCGCACCCGTGCTCAATGACCATTGTTCGCCGATGGCCACCAGCACAAAACTGACGATGCCCACATCCATGGCGTCGAGCGCCCACCCCACGCCTGAACCCACCAGGAGTTTGGTGTGAGCGCGAGTAAACGGGAGGCGGTCAAGGCGCTCTGTTCGCGTAGGCGGAAGGGTGGATGGTGAGTCCATACTGCGATTATTCCGCGAGGTCACACGGCGCGCACGGTTGCACACGGTTCAGAGCCGCCTGACCTATTCTGCCCGGTGCGTCTGATACATTTGTTCGATGATTGCATCGCTCAGTGGAACCGTGGAGTACGTGGGTGCGGACTCCGCTGTGATTGACGTGGGCGGGATTGGGCACCTGGTCCGGGCTACCCCGGGAACGTTGTCCCTGCTCACCATCGGGGAGCGTGCTCACGTGAAAACGTCCCTGGTGGTGAGGGAAGATTCGCTGACGCTGTTCGCCTTTGCTGATAATGACGAGCGCGAGGTTTTTGAAACGGTCCAGTCCGTGTCAGGGATTGGTCCACGCATTGCACTCGCGTTGCTTGCTGTATTGACGCCGGATGGTCTACGACGAGCCGTCCACGGCGCCGATGTTAAGGCGATTTCTCGCGTGCCCGGCATTGGCCCCAAAACGGCCCAACGGGTTCTGCTGGAACTGAGCGGCAAACTCGCAGCGCCTACCGGAACTGCCGGAGAGGCGGCGGCCCCCGCTGGAGTACCTGGCGTCGCCGAGGATGCGCGCGATCAAGTGGTGGCGGCGCTGGTCTCGCTGGGATACAAGTCCGCCGTAGCCGAGGAGGCTTTGGCCGCCTATCTCACGGCGGCTGGGGTCACCATCGTCGCACCTGCAGATGTGGCCATCACCCTGCGGGCTGTTCTCCGATCTCTTGCCGCACGGAGGTAGGCCCCCATGAGTGACGTGTACAGTGACCCGCCCATGACCACGGAGCGGATTGTGTCCACCGGCGCCGACGAGTTGGAGCGTGCCGCCGAGGCTGCGCTTCGGCCCAAGAAGCTCAACGATTTTGTGGGTCAACCCGTGGTGCGGGAGCAATTGTCCCTGGTGTTGCGAGCCGCAGCACAACGCGGTTCTCCGCCGGATCACGTGCTGCTCTCCGGTCCGCCCGGGTTGGGGAAAACCACCCTGGCCATGATCATTGCCAACGAACTCGGGGCTTCCCTGCGCGTCACGTCTGGCCCCGCCATCCAGCATGCCGGTGATTTGGCGGCGGTGTTGAGTTCGCTCGACGAAGGCGAGGTGCTCTTCATCGATGAAATCCACCGCCTTGCTCGGCCAGCCGAAGAGTTGCTGTACGTGGCCATGGAGGATTTCCGGGTGGACGTAATTGTGGGTAAAGGTGCTGGTGCATCAGCCATTCCGTTGGCGCTGCCACCCTTCACCGTGGTGGGAGCCACCACCCGTTCCGGGCTTCTGCCTGCGCCGCTGCGGGATCGCTTCGGCTTCACCGCGCACCTTGACTTCTATGACGCAGCGGATTTGGAGAAGGTCATCACGCGGTCGGCGGGATTATTGGGAGTGAGCATCGCGACGGATGCCGCTGTAGAGATTGCCACCCGGTCCCGTGGTACTCCCCGTATTGCCAACCGTTTGTTGCGCCGCGTCAGAGACTGGGCTCAGGTCAAGGGGGACGGTGCGCTTGATCTGATTGCTGCCCAGAGCGCGTTGGCCGTGTTTGAGGTGGATCCCGTGGGCCTGGATCGCCTGGACCGTTCGGTGCTGGAAATGCTCTGCACTCGTTTTAAGGGTGGTCCGGTGGGGTTGACTACGCTCGCCATGACCGTGGGAGAGGAATCCGAGACGGTAGAAACCGTGGCGGAGCCGTATCTGGTCCGTCAGGGGTACATCTCACGGACGCCACGCGGACGCGTTGCCACACTTAGGGCGTGGCAGCACCTCGGATTGGACTCGCCAGATTACTCTCAGGGCGGTTTTGAGTTTTAGGACTGCCTCATCCCAGGTTGTCCTTCTAAATTGAAAGGGACCTCCCATGGATTTGGTCATGTTCTTCCCCATCATCATCCTTGTTGGACTGATGTTCTTCATGTCTTCGCGCCAGCGCAAGCAACAAAAGGCCCAAGAGGACACCCGCAACGAACTGACCATGGGCGATCAAGTCATGACAGCGGGCGGCATGTTCGGCACCGTGGTGGACGTGGAATACGCCGCTGGCGGTTCCGTTCCCACCAGCCAGGACCGCGTCACCCTGGAGAGTGCGGGCTCGCGCTCCGTGTGGCTCCGCCAAGCCATTGCCAAGAAGGTGGACCCCATTGTTCCCGTGGAGTCCTATGACCCGGACGCCGATGCCGTCAAGCAACTCGACGAGTTGGCTTCTGACGCGCCCGCAAGCGATGCCGGTCAAGCACCAGCCGTGGAAAGTTCCGTAGATGAGGCTCTCGATTCCATCACCGGGGCCATGACGGCCGATGAGGGCACCTCCACGAATCCCACCACCGCGTCCTAGTAAGGAGGGTCCGCCAGCATGGCAGAGGTGAAGTCCCGGCCCGTCCGGACCATAGTGACCTTCCTGATCCTGACGCTCGTGGCGCCATTGGGCGCGCTCATCCTCGGCATCACCCTGGATGGCCGGAACGAGACGAATCTTGACGGAGCGTCCATGGCACCACGGTTAGCCTTGGATCTTGAGGGTGGTACACAAATCATTCTGACCCCCAAGGCCACCGATGGTTCCGCCATCAGTTCCACACAGATTGACGAAGCCATCAACGTGATCCGGCAGCGTGTGGATTCCTCCGGTGTGGCCGAGGCCGAAATCACCAGCCAAGGCGGACAGAACATTGTGGTGGGGATCCCTGGGAAAGCCACCCAGGACACCATCAACCTGATCTCCCAGGCTGCCGTGTTGAACTTCCGGCCCGTGCTGGCCACGGACTGGGGTGTACCGCAAGATGCCACCGCTGACGGTGATACCGGTGACGGTACGGCTGACGAGAGCACTGACCCTGCGGCTGAACCGTCACCAGAACCCTCGCCGGATGCCACCCCGGAACCCTCACCGGATCCCACAGATGATTCTGCTGATGGGGATGCTGCGGGGGATGGTTCCGCCGATGCCACCGCTGACAACGCAGACGCCACGCCGGAACGCACCGCGCCTGGGAACCCTGACAACCACAGCGACACCGCGCAAATCACCCCGGGGATTGCCGCCTACTTCCAAGCACTGAACTGTGCCGCCGAAGGCGCGCTCACGCCCACGGATGCCGCGCCGGATGAGGACGTGCTCGTCACGTGTTCCACAGACGGCATGAGCAAGTACATCCTGGGTCCCGTGGATGTCCATGGTGGCAGTATCTCCGCCGCTTCCTCAGGACTGTTGACTGGACCCACCGGCGCCACCACCAATGACTGGGGAGTGAACCTCAGTTTTGATGCCACCGGAACCGATGCCTTTGCCGAAGCCTCCCAGCGTCTCTATGACATTGGCCAGGGGCAAGCGGGTAACGCCTTTGCCGTCACCATTGATGATCTGGTGGTCACAGCGCCGTCTATCTCCACTCCCATTCGGGACGGCCACGCGCAGATTTCCGGGAACTTCACGCGGCAGTCAGCGGCCACGCTGGCCAACCAGTTGAACTACGGTTCCTTGCCCATGCAGTTTGAGATCCAGTCACAACAAGAGATCTCCGCCACGCTGGGTTCCGTGCAACTGCGCCACGGCCTGATTGCCGGTCTGATTGGACTAGCGCTGGTAGTGGTCTACTCCATGTTCCAGTACCGCACGCTCGGCCTGCTGACCGTCGCCTCATTGGTGGTGGCCGGTCTCATCACCTACGTGGTGATTGCCCTCCTGGGATGGACCATGGGCTATCACCTCTCGCTTCCTGGTGTAGCGGGGTTGATTGTGGCCATCGGATTCACGGCGGACTCGTTCATTGTGTACTTTGAACGAATACGCGACGAGTTACGCAACGGCAGGTCCCTGGGCGTTGCCGTGGAACGCGGGTGGAAGCGCGCACGCAGAACCATCTTGGCAGCCAAGTTCATCAACCTTGTTGCCGCAGGAATCCTCTACGTCACGGCGGTGGGAGGCGTCCAAGGGTTCGCCTTCACGCTGGGTATCACCACCATCATTGACGTGATTGTGGTGCTGTGGTTCACGCACCCGGTGATGGAGATCAT
Source organism: Cellulomonadaceae bacterium (assembly GCA_031256435.1). Classification (GTDB taxonomy): domain Bacteria; phylum Actinomycetota; class Actinomycetes; order Actinomycetales; family Cellulomonadaceae; genus Xylanimonas. The sequence goes on along the minus strand of JAIRQO010000011.1, from coordinate 26,574 downwards.
CTCCAAGAAGCCCTTCTTCCGCGATGGCAACGCTGCCTCGGGCTTGTCTCGTCAGCGGTTGCAACTCACGGCATTTCCTGACAAGTCCGCTGTAGAGGAGGCGATCTGACATGGCTGGATTCAGCTTTGCTGCGTGGGGAAATGATCTGCACTCTGGGCGCCGATCCTATCCCGTAGTCCCCTTGCGGCAACGGTGGTTCATCATTGCCGGAGTTCTGGCACTGGCTTCTATTGCCATCATCGGGATTCGCGGACTTCATTTGGGCATAGATTTCCGTGGAGGCACGGAAATCACCGTGGAGAACACCACCACCACAGAACAAGGCCCCGCACTGGACGTGCTGCGCAATGACGCCGGGGACACCGAACCTCGCGTTGCCGCCGTGGGGAGTGATGCTATTCGCATCCAAACAGGCAACCTGACTGATACCCAGATGGCGGACGTCACCGCAGGACTCGCTCAGGCCTATGGCGTCAGTGATGACCAAATCTCTGTGTCAGAGATTGGTCCCACCTGGGGTCAAGGTGTGTCCACTCGGGCCGCACGAGGGGTGGCCATCTTTGTGGTGGCCGCTGCACTGTTCATGGCCATCTACTTCCGCGCCTGGCGGATGTCCGTGGCGGCCATTGTCTCCATGTTGGCAGACGTGCTCATCGCCGCTGGGGTCTACGCGCTCATTGGCTGGGAGGTGACGCCGTCCACCATCATCGGATTCCTCACCATTTTGGGATTCTCGCTCTATGACAAGATGGTGGTTTTTGACAAGGTGCGTGAGAACGCTGACGGTCTCTTTGAGCAGAACTATGCCACTTATGCCGAGCGCGCCAACCTGGCGGTCAACCAAACGTTGGTGCGGTCCATCAACACCTCCGTGGTGGCGTTGCTCCCCGTAGGCGCCATCTTGTTTGTTGGGGCACTGCTCCTCGGGGCGGGAACCCTGCGTGACCTGGCGTTGTCCCTCTTTGTGGGAATCGCGGTGTCCGCAATCTCGTCCCTGTTCCTGGCCACACCGCTCGAGGTGTATCTGCGCGAGCGCGAGCCTGCCATCAAGGCACACACGGCCAAAGTCCTCGCAGCCCGGGAGGCCGGAGATTCTCACGCCAACAACCCGGCTGACATTGGGCTCGTCAACGCTGCCGCAGGCTCGCTCAACCTCGCCCCGGGTGCTCATCAGGGCGCCGCAGGGCAACCGAAGCGACGAAGCAAAGCCAAGCGTAGAAAATAGCGATACGGTGCTGTAGATCATGAGCGATCCACCCGAGGGGAGATCTAGCGGTTTCTCCAACGCTGCAAGTCAGGGTTCGCGAGCGCGCGGATTCCTGGGACGCATGGGTGGGCGTCAAGCCTCGTCACCGGCGCTTGAACCAGTCCTCCAAGCCATCAGAGCTACCCATCCCCGCTCGGATCTGTCACTGATTGAATACGCGTATTCGGTTGCCGAAAAGGCCCATGAGGGTCAGATGCGCAAGAGCGGCGATCCGTACATCACGCATCCGGTTGCCGTAGCCACCATCATTGCGGAACTCGGGTTTGAGGGAACCACGGTGGCCGCAGCCCTGCTCCATGACACGGTGGAGGATACCGACTATTCACTGGATGACCTGCGCCGGGACTTTGGCGATGACGTGGCCCTCATGGTGGATGGTGTCACCAAGTTGGACAAGGTCCGGTACGGTGATGCCGCCCAAGCCGAGACCGTCCGCAAGATGGTGGTGGCCATGGCTAAGGACTTCCGCGTCCTGGTCATCAAACTGGCAGACAGACTCCACAACGCTCGAACCTGGAAATACGTTCCGGCTCAATCTGCCGAGAAGAAGGCGCGCGAGACCTTAGAGATTTACGCTCCGCTGGCTCACCGCCTCGGCATGAACACCATCAAGTGGGAACTGGAAGATCTCTCTTTCCAGGTGCTGTACCCCAAGGTGTATGAAGAACTGGTCCACATGGTTGCCGAACGCGCCCCAACGCGTGAGGAGTACCTCACCAAGGTGAAGGAAAAGATCCTGGCCGAGTTACGTACGGCACGGATCAAAGCCACGGTGACGGGCCGTCCGAAGCACTATTACTCCATCTACCAAAAGATGATTGTTCGCGGACACGAGTTCACGGACATTTATGACCTAGTGGGAACCCGCGTTCTTGTTGATTCCGTCCGTGATTGCTATGCAGTACTCGGAGCCGTCCACGCCATGTGGAACCCCGTCCCGGGGCGGTTCAAGGACTACATTGCCATGCCGAAGTTCAACATGTACCAGTCGCTCCACACCACGGTGGTGGGTCCCGGCGGGAAACCCGTGGAAATCCAAATCCGCACCTGGGACATGCACCGGCGCGCAGAGTTCGGCGTGGCCGCCCACTGGAAGTACAAGGAAACCGCGCGCTCCGGAAAAACGGCGTCCATCACGGACAACAACACAGCGGACATGGCGTGGCTCCGGCAACTTGCTGACTGGCAGCAAGAGACCTCGGACGCTTCGGAGTTCCTTGATTCTCTGCGATATGAGATTTCCGGCGCGGAAGTGTACGTTTTCACGCCCATGGGCAAAGTGCTCGCCTTCCCGGTGGGTTCCACTCCTGTGGACTTCGCCTACGCCATCCACACCGAGGTGGGGCACCGCACCATGGGGGCGCGCGTCAACGGGCGTTTAGTTCCTCTGGACTCCACGCTGTCCAACGGGGACGTGGTGGACATCCTCACCTCCAAATCCACCACAGCCGGTCCCAGCAGGGACTGGATGGGGTTTGTCAAGAGTGCTCGCGCACGCAACAAGATCCGGCAATGGTTCACCAAAGAGCGCCGCGAAGAGGCCATCGATCAGGGCCGGGACGCCATCACCAAGGCGATGCGCAAGCAAAACCTCCCCATTCAGCGTCTCCTCACCCACGAGGCGCTGGTGGGCATCGCCAGCGAGTTACGGTTTGCCGATGTATCTGGGCTGTACGCCGCCGTGGGGGAGGGTCACGTTTCACCCACCCACGTCATCAACCTGCTGCTGAAATCCTTGGGCGGCGAGGCAGGGACCGAGGAGGACACGGCCGAGACCGCCGTTCCCGGCGGGCATCTGACTCCGCGAACCACCCGTGCCGGTGAACCCGGCGTGGTGGTCAAGGGCGTGGAGGACGTGTGGGTCAAACTGGCCAAGTGCTGCACTCCCGTTCCGGGCGACGAGATCATTGGGTTCATCACGCGAGGCCAGGGCGTCTCCGTCCACAGGGTGGACTGCGCCAACGTGGAACCGCTGAGAGCGCAGCCGGAACGTTTGGTGGACGTCACCTGGGCGCACGGAACCAACACGTCCTACCTGGTGCAGGTCCAGGTGGAGGCCCTCGACAGGGCGCGCTTGCTCTCGGATATCACCAAGGTACTGTCAGACAACCACGTCAACATTCTCTCGGCCGCCATCACCACTACCAAGGACCGGATTGCCATTGGCAGGTACGTCTTTGAAATGGCCGATCCCGCTCACATGAATACTGTCCTCAACGCAGTGAAAACGGTGGACGGCGTGTTTGACGTGTACCGCATCACCGGCGCCAGAGCCGAACGTCACTAGCGCACAAGGGCACCCGAGCCGAGCGGCACTAGCGCAGAACGGCACTAGCGCAGAACGTCACTAGAGCCGAGCGGCACTAAATCAGAACGCTGGTCACACCAAATACGGATTGGTGTCAATCTCGCGCTGAACCGTGGTGGTAGTGCCGTGACCTGGCACAACGCCCAGGCTGGGGTCCAACATTCCTTTAAGTTTCTTGAGTGAACGCACCATCATCAACGAGTCTCCACCGGGAAGGTCCGTTCGGCCCGCAGCGCCAGCAAAGAGCACGTCTCCTGTGAGCACCAAGCCACCGGCCTGGAAGATGGAGGCTCCCTCCGTGTGACCTGGCGCGTGAATGACAGGAATTCGTAGCGTCCCCGCAATGAGGTTGCCTTCTCCATCGTCGCCCGATTCAGTGAACGTCACTAGCGGTTCAGGGGCACGGTAATCTTCCCGCGCGGAACCGAGCGCCTTGAGGCCTTGCTCCACCGCTTGTGCCACCAGGCTACCGGCGTCATCCGTGTCAGCCCCAAGGGTTCCAAAGGGGTCCGCAATGCGATACGCGTCCTCGGCGTGGACTCTAAAGGGTACGGAAAACTCCTCACACAAGCGTGCCGCATCCCAGGTGTGGTCCACGTGACCGTGCGTGGCCAACACGGCCTGCACGTTCCACTGACGTTGACCCACCACGGAAATCACCGTATCGGCCACCCCGGCACCCGGATCAACAATCACGGCATCAGAGCCTGGCTCACCGTTGCCCTCCATCACAATGCAACAGTTGGTGGCAAAAACGGGAGCGATCACTCGGTAAACCTGCATGGCTCCACGGTAGGGCAGCAGTACCCCAGGCGCGCGCAACACGTCCTTAGGCGTCCTGTTTCCGCGCAACGCGTGTGTGCAGAGGCGTCCTCACCCCCTGGTTGTTTACACTGATCCGGCACCTTCAGTGTGCACTGTTCTTTTATGTCCGGAGGATGATGTGAGTCAATCGAAGCGCGAGCGTGACCAGGCGGCGAAGCGCCAGGCACGCTACGAGGCCAATATGGCAGCCAAGCGCCTGAAACAACGCCGGTTGTACGGGATCATTGCCGGCGCCCTTGTTCTGGCTTTGGTGCTGGGCGGCGTATTGGTGTCAGCCTTGTCCCACGGACCCAGCGATGACGCTGCCCCGGCCGATTCCGCTACGGAGAACGCCGCGGAGGCCACACCGTCCCCCGATGACCCGGCAACCTCCCTGGAAGAGGATGCTGAGCCTGAGGATGTTCCGCAGGGCAATGCCCCGGATCCGTCCATTGCCGAGAATCGTTCCTGGACAGCCGCCATGAACTTGAACGTGGGAACCGTGGATCTGACGCTCTTTGGTGACAAGGCCCCGCAGGCCGTGGCCTCCTTTGTCACCCTGGCGCAGGACGGATTCTTTGACGGGGTGGTGTGCCATCGCCTCACCACCTCGGGGATTTACGTGCTCCAATGCGGCGATCCCACGGGCACCGGCACAGGCGGACCGGGGTACACCTTTGGCCCCATTGAAAACGCGCCGTCCAATGACGTGTATCCGGCAGGAACCCTGGCCATGGCCCGCCAAGGCGGCAACGCCAACTCCATGGGTTCACAATTCTTCCTGGTCTACCAGGATTCCACTATCCCGTCTGACGCCGCCGGCGGCTACACCGTTTTTGGTGAAATCACGTCCGGCCTGAACGTTGTTGAAGACGTGGCCAACGCCGGGGTAGATGGTGGCGGCCCTGATGGCCCGCCCGCAACCGCTGTCACTATTGAAGGAGTTGACGTCCAATGAGCAAGTCCCCTGTGACCGCTGTTTCTGAATCCACCGACGAGGCTGTTGTTGAGCCCGCTGCCGTGCCCGACGAGGCTGTTGTTCCCGACGAGGCTGTCGTTGAGTCCGTTGCTGCGCCCGACGAGAGCGCTGTGTCCGACGAGGTTGCGGTGCCGGATGAGACCGTCGTCGAGCCCGTTGCTGCGCCCGACGAGGCTGCCGTAGGTGAAGCACTCGAGGCAACCGCTGACGAGGTGGCGAGCCCGGAGAAGCCCGCTGCTGAGGCTGATCCGGCACCCAAGGCTGATCCTGCGCCCAAGGCCAGCCCAGCACCCAAGGCAGCATCCAAGGAAAGCCCCAAGAAGCCAGCCAAGCCGGGCGCTCCCAAGGGTGGTCCCAAGCCTCGCCCCATGGCGCGCCCTGCGGCGTTGCCGCCGATCGACCCGGCTGCAGTGGCAGCAGCCGAGACGTTCGGCTCGGTGGACGAGGAAGGCAACGTCTTTGTTCAGGACGGCGAGACCAAGCGCCAGGTGGGTCAGTACCCCAACGCGCCGTCTCCCTCGGATGCGATGAGCGTGTACGTGCGACGCTACCTGGATTTGGGGGCCAAGATTGAGCGGTTCACCGCCACTCTGGACTCCCCGGAACTCACGGTGAGGGAACTCGATCAGGCGCTGAGCGTTCTGACCAAGGAAACCGAGGACCCCGCCGCGGTGGGGGACTTGGCCGATCTGCGTGCTCGTATGGAGAAGGCCACGGAAGCCGCCAAGGCGAAGCGCGGTGACCTGGACAAGCAGCGCGAGGCCGCACGGGCCGAAGCCTTGGTCCAACGCACTGCCCTGGTGGAGAAGGCAGAGGGCATTGCCGCCACGGATCCCTCCAAGATGATGTGGCGTCCCGCAGGCGATGAACTGCGGGGTCTGCTGGATCAGTGGAAGGAAGCGCAACGCAACGGCATCAGGATTGACCGCGCTTCGGAGGACGCCCTCTGGAAGCGTTTCAGTGCTGCGCGCACCTCCTTTGACAAGGATCGCAGGAGTTACTTCAGCGCGCTTGATTCTAAGAACGCCGAGGCCAAGGCCGCTAAGGAGGCGTTGGTGGCTGAGGCCGAGAAGCTCTCCTCGTCTACTGAATGGGGCGAGACGGCTCGCGCCTACCGGGATTTGATGACCAAGTGGAAGGCGGCAGGCCGCGCTTCTCGTAAGGATGATGACGCTCTGTGGGCCAAGTTCCGCGCGGCTCAGGATTCCTTCTTCAACGCTCGCGACGCCAAGAACGCGGAGATTGACACCGAATACGGAGAGAACCTCAAAGTCAAAGAGGCCCTCCTGAAAGAGGCTCAGGCTCTGCTTCCCATCACAGACCTGGCCGCCGCCAAGAACCACCTGCGCGGAATCCAAGACCGCTGGGAGAAGGCTGGCCGGGTGCCACGCGGAGACATGCAGCGCGTGGAAGGCAAGATGCGTGACGTAGAGCAGGCCATCAAGGATGCCGAGCAGAAGAAGTGGTCACGGACGGATCCTGAGAAGCGCGCCCGCGCCGAAGGTGCCGCCGCTCAGTTGATGGACACCATTGACGGCCTGGAAGCGGACATTGCCAAGGCCAAGGCTGCCAAGAACACCAAGAAGGTCAAGGACCTCGAGGCTTCCCTGGCTGCCCGCAAGTTGTGGCTCGAGCAGATCATGCGTGCCGCTGAGGATTCCCGGGACTAGGAACACACCGTGGTGAAGATTGCCGCCCTGTCCGGTTTCCCCGAGTGGCTTCCGCAGGGGCGCGTCATTGAACGTGCCGTCATAGACACCCTGGAACGCACCTTTGCGCTGCACGGTTTCTGCGAGATTGAGACCCGCGCCGTGGAACCGCTGGATCAGTTATTGCGCAAGGGGGAGACCTCCAAAGAGGTGTACGTCCTGCGCCGCCTGCAGGAACAGGATTCCAGTAGGGACAAGGCGTTGGGGCTGCACTTTGACCTCACCGTCCCCTTTGCGCGGTACGTTCTAGAAAACGCTGGGCGCCTCACGTTCCCGTTCAAGCGATACCAGATCCAGAAAGTGTGGCGTGGCGAACGTCCCCAGGATGGACGGTTTCGGGAGTTTGCCCAGGCTGACATTGACGTGGTGGGAGCAGGCTCACTACCGTTCCACTACGAGGTGGAACTGCCTCTGGTCATGGCGGAAGCGTTCAGCGCGTTGCGAGCGCTGGGCGTCCCCCCGGTGAAAATCCTGGTGAGCAACCGCAAGGTGATGGAAGGGTTCACCACGGCCATAGGCATCACGGACCTGGAAACGGTACTGCGCACCGTGGACAAACTGGACAAGATTGGTCCGGATAAGGTCCGTGACCTCCTGATCTCCGAGGGCGGAACCACCCCAGAGCAAGCGGATGCCTGCCTCGCCTTCGCCTCCATCAGGGGCCATGACGATTCCGTGGCCACGCGCGTCCTGGAACTCGTGGATCAGTACCAGGGTGACCAGCCCAGCACTGACAGGCCTGACACGGCTCAACCCGGCGTCCACCCGGACCTCCTGGCCGAAGGCTTGGCAGAACTGTCAGCGATGCTCACCGCCGCCACCGAGCGGGCTCCCGGTGTCATGGAAGCGGATCTGAAAATCGCCCGTGGCCTGGACTATTACACCGGTTCCGTGTATGAAACCGTGCTGGTGGGTCACGAACGTCTGGGCTCCATCTGCTCGGGCGGACGCTATGACACCCTGGCCTCGGACGGCAAGAACACCTACCCTGGGGTGGGACTGTCCATTGGCGTCTCTCGGCTTGTCTCGCGCTTGCTCGCGGATTCCTTGGTGACCGCCACGCGCGCCAACCCCGCCGCCGTGCTCGTCGCGGTGAGCAACGAGGAGAACCGCGCGGAATCGAACAGCATTGCCACCCAACTGCGCGCCCGCGGGATTCCCTGTGACGTAGCACCCACAGCGGCAAAGTTTGGCAAGCAAATCCAGTTTGCGGACAGGCGCGGGATCCCCTACGTATGGTTCCACGGCACGCAGGATCAGCCGAGCCAAGTGAAAGATATCCGCACGGGAGACCAGGTGGACGCTGACCCAGCGACGTGGAATCCCCCAGCGGACGATATTCACCCCCGAGCCGTCCCCGCCACCGCGTAGAATCCAAGCGGAATATCGCTGTTGCACTCTTCCTGTGCAGCGCAACGGTATCCACGCATAGGTGTCTGCTCACCGGTATTTACTCATCGGTGTCACCACACCAATCAGCGTCAACTTATCCATCGGTGTCACTTATTCATTAGTGTCAACTCATCAAAGGAACATGCTGTGCTGCGCACACACTTGGCTGGCTCGTTGCGAGCCGCAAACATCAACGAGACTGTCACGCTGACCGGTTGGGTTGACCGGCGTCGTGATCACGGGGGAGTGGCCTTCATTGATCTGCGCGATTCCAGCGGCATTGCCCAGGTGGTCATTGAGGACGCCGAGGTGGCCCACCCGCTCCGCAGCGAGTTTGTTCTGCAAGTCACCGGGGTAGTTCAACCGCGCCCCGAGGGCAACGCCAACCCCAACCTCGCCACGGGTGAGGTGGAGGTGCGCACCAACGACGTGGAGGTGCTCAACACCTCCGCGCCCTTGCCGTTCCAGGTGTCGCACGCCCTGGACCCGGAAGCGGTGGGCGAGGAGGCGCGCCTCAAGTATCGGTATTTGGATATTCGACGAGCCTCAACGGCCCACGCTCTGCGGATGCGCTCCCGGGTCAGCGCCGCCGCGCGCCGGGTGTTGGAATCTGAAGACTTTGTGGAGGTGGAGACCCCCACGCTGACGCGTTCCACCCCGGAAGGTGCCCGCGATTTCCTGGTTCCCGCGCGCCTCGCGCCGGGCTCCTGGTACGCCCTGCCTCAAAGCCCCCAACTGTTCAAGCAACTGCTCATGGTGGGCGGCCTGGAGCGCTACTACCAACTGGCCCGCTGCTACCGCGATGAAGATTTCCGCGCGGACCGCCAACCCGAGTTCACCCAGTTGGACATCGAGATGAGCTTTGTGGACCAGGATGACGTTCTGGCCCTCGCCGAGAAACTGATCCGTGAAGTGTGGGCGCTCATCAACGTGACACTCCCGGACACGATTGATCGCATCACGTACGCGGACGCCATGCGTCTGTACGGCACGGACAAGCCGGACCTACGGTTTGGCAACCCGCTGACCGATCTCACGGAATTCTTTGCAGACACCCCCTTCCGCGTATTCCAAGCCGAATACGTGGGTGCTGTGGTGATGCGCGGTGGCGCGTCCCAGCCTCGCCGTCAGTTTGATGCCTGGCAGGAATGGGCCAAGCAACGCGGAGCCCGCGGCCTGGCCTACGTCACCTTCACCGAGGACGGAACCATGGCCGGTCCCGTAGCCAAGAACCTCTCCGAGGCCGAGCGAGCAGGATTGGCAGATGCCACGGGCGCCCAGCCGGGAGACGCCGTGTTCTTTGCCGCAGGGAAAACTGCTCCCAGCCGGGCCCTCCTGGGTGCCGCCCGCAACGAGATTGCCGCTCGCGTGGGGGACATTGATGACGATGCCTGGAGTTTTGTGTGGGTAGTGGATGCTCCCCTTTTCAAGGCTGTCACCAAGGAAGACGACGATGTAGCCCTCGGCCACTCGGATTGGACGGCAGTCCACCACGCCTTCACCTCACCGCATCCGGAGTGGGTGGATTCCTTTGAGCAAGACCCAGGCAACGCCTTGGCCTACGCCTATGACATGGTGTGCAACGGCAACGAGATTGGTGGAGGCTCCATCAGGATCCACCGCCGGGACGTACAACAACGCGTCTTTGACGTGATGGGCATTGGGGCTGAGGAGGCTCAGGAGAAGTTCGGCTTCCTGCTGGATGCCTTCCAGTTTGGCGCTCCGCCTCACGGTGGCATTGCCTTTGGCTGGGACCGCATTGTGTCCCTGCTGACCAAGGCGCCCTCCATTCGTGACGTGATTGCCTTCCCCAAGTCAGGCGGGGGCTATGACCCGTTGACGCAGGCCCCGGCACCCATCACGGCCGAGCAGCGCAAGGAAGCCGGAGTGGATGCCAAGCCCACCCCGGCTACGCCTGCCAACGGCAAGCCCGGCACGGCCACTCCAGCCACGCCAGCCCCGGCCACCGCCGCAGCGAAGAAGTGAGCGCCCTCCCACACCAGTGGGCGCAGCACCCTGTCCTCGTCACGGAGCAGATTCGTCACCCTTTTGACGTGCAGCAACACTGGAGCAATGACCAGGCCGTGGTGCTGGAGATCACCCGGCCCGTCACGGCATCGGGCGCTGACGGATACCTGTCTGAGACCGCGGGCACCGGGACGGGTCTGTTTGGCGTGGGGGACCCCCACGCCGCAGCACAGCTCCTGGCAGGCGCAGATCTCAGCGCGGTCACGCGGTTCTCGCTTCCCCGCGGGACCATCGCCGCTGCGCAAACCTCTCGCCCGCTTCCCACACTCTTCAGCGCACCCTGCGTCACCTGGGACTGGATGTGCCTCAGCGCCTGCCCCTCCACCGCGCCGTACCTCACCCAGGACGCTCATGTGGAGGAACTCACCGATCTGCAGGAAACCCTCGCTGCGCACGCCACCGTGGCGTCCACCGGCGAGTTGCTTCCCACGGAGGAACGCTCGCGCTGGTGGGGCTGGCGGGATGACTCCGGCGTGATCCGCAGCCTGGTAGGGGCATCCCTCGGGCCGCACGGTGCTCCGTGGGTGTTGGGTTCCATTGGGACCGACGAGAATTGGTGGGGTCGCGGCCTTGCCGCCGTGACCACTGCTGCCGCAGTCAAGGAAGCCCTCAGCGACGCCACCTTGGTCACCCTGGCGCTCTACGCGAGTAATACCGCAGCGCTGAACTTGTACTACAAACTTGGCTTCACCCTGGAAGCGTGTTTTGAATCGAGCCGATTTGCGTACACCAACCCGGAAGCCAGCACGGCACCAACGCCGAAATAAGGAGGAATCACCATGCCTCGTGTGACCCAACCGCTCACCGCGCGCCCCACGTGGGACGAGTGGGCCCTTGGCCTGGCCATGGCGGTATCCAAGCGGGCCGATTGCTCCCGCCGCCAAGTGGGCGCCGTGGCGCTCGCCCCGGATCATCGCGTGCTCGGCACGGGATACAACGGCTTGCGGGCTGGCGTTCCCGGCTGCGCCACGGCAGGGGCCTGCCCGCGCGGTCGTCTGGGCTATGACCAGATTGAAGCCGGAAGCCCCTATGTGGGCGTGGAGGCGCATTGTCCAGCGCTTCACGCCGAGGAAAACTGCATCCTCTATCTCTCCGGCGATCAACGGCGTGGCGCCACCCTGTATGTCACCGACGAGCCCTGCCCCAACTGCACGCGTCTTCTAGCGGGGGCCGGCTTTGTCCGCGTGGTGTGGCCCGGCGGCGAGACGCACTTCTAAGCTGATTTCTTGCGCGTTCGCCATGTGAAGGTTCGACGAAGGCGCAGGCCGGAACGCACGTTCGTCGTCGGAAATACACCTTTGTGCCGAGGGTCTGACAACCATCTTCAGACCCTTCTTTGGTACTCCCTTGACAAAGCGGGTCAATCAAGGACACGCTCGCGCGGAACGTGCCACACCCCCTAGTCAGATGACCCTAGCAACAGTCACAATCGATGTAGTGATTGATTAAGCAATGAAGTTGATGGCCGTGTGCGCTCTCGGCCACCACTTCACAAGGGGTGATGAGCGGTGACGCAGAAACGTCCAGCAGAGTTGCGGTTCCGGGATTCGCGCGAGTCCCGGAATCCCGCCAACTCCACTACGCATCGGGCGGTGCGGAGAACGGTGATTGCCGCGGGCCTGTGCCTGGCTGCCCTCACTTTTGCCGAAGGTGCCCACACGCTCGCCTCGTCCTCTGAATCCGCCACGCTGCTCTCCACGGGTACCGAGACCCTCCGCCCCGGCATTGCCGTGACGGCCCACGCCTCCAAGGCGGAACTTACCAGCCTGGAGGACACCGCCACCATCACGTATTCCGTAACGAACACGGGAGACTTGGCGTTACGCGATATTGAGATTAGCGATCCGTACGCAGCCGAGGTGCTGTGCCCCGTGGCCACCCTCCCCTCCGCGGCGAGCATGGAATGTGAGTCCACCTGGAGTAACCTCACGGCTGCAGATGACTCGTCCGTCTCGGGCACCACCACGGTGAAGGCCCAGTGGACCCTGGACGCGGACGCTACTGCCGACAGCGCCAGCCAGGACGATGCCACCCAGAACGATAACGCTGATGACGTGCACGGCACCGTCACCGCCTCCACCACGCTGAGTATCCCGCTTGCCCCCCAACAGGACGCCACCGCCTCGGGTACCCCCCTGCTGGCCATCACCGGCGAGGCTCCTGCCGTGGATGAGGCTGACCTTCCCACGTCTGTGGCCGGTGATTCCACCGGAACGCTGGACCTTCCTACGGTGGAAGCCTCCGCTCTGGACGCCACCAACGTCCACGGCCTCCTCAACTCCTCCGTGCTGATCGGCCTGTGTGGAGCCTTGGCGGCAACGCTCATTCTCGGCCTCGCCTCCAAGAGACTTTTCCGCAAACCCGCGCCGGTGCGTAGTGTTGCGGCGTGGACCTCTTCACCGCGTCAAGCACGTCACCAGTAGGAACGCCGGTCATTCACCCGGGCGCACCACTCGCTGTGCGAATGCGGCCCGCCACTCTTGATGAAGTTGCTGGTCAGAGTCATCTTCTGGCTCCTGGATCACCGCTGCGTAGACTCGTGGAGCCGCCCGACGATGCCGCTCGGCGCGCCGCCCCCGGTTCGGTGATTCTGTGGGGGCCTCCGGGAACGGGGAAAACCACACTGGCGTATTTGGTGGCCACGGGATCTGGCCGCCGGTTTGTGGAACTCTCTGCCGTGACTGCTGGCGTGAAGGACGTCAGGGCAGTCATTGCTGAAGCGCGCAGGTCTCTGATGGCGGGGTCCGAGGAGACGGTGCTGTTCATTGACGAGGTTCACCGCTTTACCAAAACCCAGCAGGACGCGCTGCTTCCTGCCGTGGAGAACCGGTGGGTGACGCTGATTGCCGCCACCACGGAAAATCCGTCATTTTGTGTGAACGCCCCGCTGTTGTCTCGCTCGTTGTTGCTGACGTTGCAATCGCTGACGCCTGGCGATATTCGTGACCTCGTTGAACGTGCGGTGGTGGATGATCGCGGATTGGCTGGGGCGGTGGAGATTGACCCGGAGGCGCTGGATCATCTGGTGCGTTTGGCCGGGGGAGATGCGCGCAAAGCGCTGACCGTGTTGGAGGCCGCCGCCGGGGCTGCGCTCTCGGACGGAAACACGCAGGTGGATGTGGACACGGTGGAGCGCGCCGTGGACGTGGCCGCCGTGCGATATGACCGCGATGGCGATCAGCATTATGACGTGATCAGCGCGTTCATCAAGTCCATCCGCGGTTCGGATGTGGATGCCGCGTTGCATTACCTGGCACGCATGATTGCCGCAGGCGAGGACCCCCGATACATTGCTCGTCGTCTCATGGTGCATGCCTCGGAGGACATTGGGATGGCCGATCCCACTGCGCTGACCACCGCCGTGGCGGCAGCGCAGGCGGTGCAGTTGATCGGTATGCCGGAGGGGCGGATAGTTCTGGCACAGGCAGTGATTCACCTGGCCACAGCACCGAAGAGCAATGCCGTGATCACCGGCATTGACGCCGCGTTGGCAGATGTGAAGGCCGGGAAGATCGGCACGGTTCCTGCGCCGCTGCGCGATGCTCACTATCCCGGCGCCAAGGCCCTGGGCCACGGCCAGGAGTACGTGTATCCGCACTCGGAACCGTACGCCGTGGCCACCCAGCAGTATTTGCCCAGCGATCTGGTGGGTACCCGGTACTACCACCCCACCGAATACGGCCACGAACGCGAGATCACCCAAAGATTGCACGGCATCAGGCGCCTCCTGAACCCAGACGGCTAGCCACAGGCACCATGAAACCAGTCATTCTGCGCGCAGCGAAGCGGAGTCGCAGAATCTCACAGACTGAACCACCCGATACCTGACAATCGTCACGGACGCCGACATACAGGCGGCTGACGATGAAACCGAGCGTGCCAACTGAGGAATGGCGCCAACGTCTTGGGTTTCCCTCGGCGAATACGGTAACGAAGGTCTGACTCGTGCGACACTGTGGAGCATGGTGACCTCAATGCTTGATCGTGCGATTTATTCGTACACAGATGTGGATCGCCTGGTGGGACTAGCAGCCGGGACCGCCCGGCGATGGCTCGAAGGGCATCAGCGATCTCATCGGTTTTATGAACCTGTGTTGAGACAGGAGCCCACGGGCAGTGACGCGGTAACGTGGGGCGAGATGGTGGAGGCCCGCTTGCTTGCGGAGTATCGTCACCGCCGAGTTCCCGTGCAGCGACTCCGTCCGGCTATTGTGCGCTTGAGGAAAGAGTTCGGACGGTATCCACTTGCCCACGCTCGGCCCTTCTTGGATGTGGAGGGACGCGAGCTGGTTCGTCGTGTCCAGGCTGAGGTGGGTCTGGAAAAGGAACTTCAACTCGTGGTGGTACGCAGTGGTCAACTGATGCTTACTGAGCCCACGGATAGTTTCCATGCTGCCGTCGAATATGAGAACGATGTGGTGATCCAACTCAAGCCTGACATTCGTACCCCAGTGGTTCAGATGAACCCTCGTCGCGCATTTGGGCAGCCTGCAATTAGCAGCGTTCGTACCGATGCCCTTGCGGAGTACTATCGCGCGGGAACCTCCCGTGACGAACTGGTTGACCTCTTTGATCTCGAACCTTCACAGGTTGATGAGGCGATCCGCTTTGAGTTAATCACTCATAGTAGACGCGCGTCGTAATGTCATTGAACCAGGGTCGGGTGTACTTCGCCGATGAGAACTCACTCGGCCTCGGCAAACTCCTGTGTCGGTCCGGGAGAAGTGATGTCTTCTACCCGGGCCATCCCGGGATTCCTGAGATACCACGCGGAACCGATGACCTGGTATGGCTTGAGGTGGCCGGTTCTCGAGGGTGGATCGTGCTCAGCCGGGAACGTCGAATTCGGACTCGTCCAGCCGAGCTTCGGGCATATCACGAGCATGGCGTGAGATCCGTGTGGATCGGGGGGAAGCGGGACATGAGCCCTCACGATCAGGCGGATATTTTCATCCAGCATGAATCGCGGCTCATTCGCGAGATCATCGAACGGGGACCCGGTCCTTGGGCGCTCACCATGACGTCAACAGGAATTCGCCCACTGACACTACGTGGGAATCCCGGAATCGCGGGATAAGTGGTGCACCCGTTGGCCAGTTTGCTGATGGTTAACGGCCCGGCTGTCGATTGGGGACAATGTGTGTAAGGGTTCCGCAAGCCCCACCATGACGGTTGGGTCGCCCTGATTCGATGGTGGGCGGCAGCGAGGCACCCTGGCTCAACCCCCAGGTAGTCCATCAACGCCCAGGATTTCTGCACAGGCGGATGATGCCGTATGATGTCACGGTTGCCCGGTGGTGGCGTGAGCCGCAGCCAGCAACTCCTGGGGTCTTAGCCCCGGCGCTACGGCGCCGGAAGAGGCCGGCCCCGCATGTAAGGCGCAATCCGGCGCCCTGCATGTGACCCGCAATTGAGAAGGACAGGAAGTATTCATGACTTCAATCAGGCGTTCGCGCCGTCAGGTCCGCCTGGCTCGCGCATTGAACCTCCCCTCGCTGACCCCCAAGAGCCAGCGTCTCTTTGAGAAGCGTCCCTACCCGCCCGGTGAGCACGGACGTGCTCGTCGCCGGACCGAATCTGACTACGCCGTGCGGATGCGCGAGAAGCAGCGTTTGCGCGCGCAGTACGCTCTGCGTGAGAAGCAACTGGTCCGCGTGTATGAGAACGCTCGCAAGCAGGCTGGCCTGACCGGTGAGGTCATGGTGGAGGACCTGGAGACGCGTCTGGACGCCCTGGTTCTGCGTGCCGGTTTTGCCCGCACCATCCTCCAGGCTCGCCAGGTGGTCACCCACCGCCACGTGCTGGTGGACGGCAAGATTGTTGACCGTCCCTCCTTCCGCGTGAAGCCCGGTCAGACCCTGCAGATCAAGCCGAAGTCCCAGGCCACCACGCCGTTCCTGGTAGCCGCCGCCGGTTCCCACCGTGACGTGCTGCCCACGCTGCCTGGTTACCTGGACGTTCAACTCGAGAAGCTCACGGCCACGCTGGTGCGTAAGCCGAAGCGCTCCGAGATTCCCGTGGTCTGTGAAGTCAACCTGGTTGTGGAGTACTATGCCCGGTAGTTGCTTGACGCAACCACTCATCCAACGCCGAGGCGCCCCGCCCACCATGTCCGGTGGTGGGGGCGCCTTTGCCGTATTCTGACCCCATGAGTGTTGGTGACGTTGCTGGGCTGATTGCCGCAATTGCGTTTGTGCTGCTGGTGGGCGTGATTGCCGTTCCGCTGATCAAACTGGGCAAGGTGTTTGATGAGGCCACCACGTCCCTGAAAGAAGTCACCAACCACTCGGTGCCCATTTTGGATGAGGCCGTCACCACGGTGGCCAGCACTAACGTTCAACTGGGCAAGGTGGACACCATCACCACCTCAGCCGCCCACACGGCAGAAAACGTCTCGGCACTAGCCGGTCTGTACTCGGCAACTTTGGGACGTCCGCTGGTGAAAGTGGCCGCCTTCTCTTACGCCACGCGGCAAGCGTTTGCGGGCGCCGCCAAGCACTTCAAGGGCAATGACGCCCCCGGTAGTCAGGGGTAGCGGTTCATGCGCCGAGCATTCTGGATCTCCGTAGGCGTGGCCGTAGGCGCCATCGTCGTCTATCAGGGTCACAAGTTGTACAAGAAATACACGCCGGAAGCGGTAGCCGAGCGGCTGGAAACCCAAGCCAAGGACGTGGGCCAACGGACCCAAGGTGCCGTGGCCACGTTCACCAGTACGTTCAAGGACGCCCGTGCAGCGCGTGAAGATGAACTCATCAACGCCCTGCTTGCCCAAGGCCAAGTCCCTGCCGAGAAGGGAACGCGCGCCCGATTCTCGCCCGATCCAGGACGTAAGGCTGACAGCGCGCCAATTGACCCCAACAGCATTGAAGATATTGATCCGGTGGAGGAAACCCTCGGCTACTCTTTCTAGCCGAACCCTGTTCCCTCAACCCGGGAGACCCTCCATGCGCACTTCAGAGATTCGTCAGCGCTGGCTTGACTATTTTGAGGCCAAGGACCACCAGATTGCGCCCTCGGTGCCGCTGGTCTCCACTGATCCGTCCATCATGTTCACCATTGCCGGAATGGTGCCGTTCATTCCGTACTTCCTGGGACAGGAGCAGGCGCCCTACCCGCGGATCGCCTCCGTGCAGAAGTGCATCCGCACCAATGACATTGACAACGTGGGGTACACCACGCGTCACGGCACGTTCTTCCAGATGAACGGGAACTTCTCGTTTGGGGATTACTTTAAAACGGGTGCCATTGAGATGGCCTGGGATTTGCTCACCACGGAGCAGAACGCGGGCGGCTACGGCTTTGACGGTGACAAACTGTGGGTGACGCTGTGGAACGAGGACGCGGAGAGTTATGACGCGCTGACCCAGGGCATTGGCCTGGACCCCAAGCACATTGTGCGCCTGCCCAGGGAAGAGAACTTCTGGGACACCGGACAGCCCGGACCTGCTGGTCCGTGCGCCGAATGGCACATTGACCGCGGTCCCGCCTACGGTCCCGAGGCCGTGGGGGGAGATGTGGACCCCGGCGGTGACCGCTACTTGGAAATCTGGAACCTGGTGTTTGACCAGTTTGTTCGCGGTGAAGGCCAGGGTAAGGACTACCCGCTCTTGGGTGAACTGGACCAAACCGGCGTGGACACGGGCGCTGGCCTGGAGCGTATTGCCTACATGTTGCAGGGCAAGGAAAACCTCTACGAGATCGACGAGGTGTATCCCGTCATCGGTCACGTTCAGAAACTCACCGGAAAGATTTACGGCCAGAACGCCGCTGATGACGTGCGCATGCGAGTCATTGGTGACCACGTCCGCTCCGCCATGATGGTGATCAATGATGGCGTCCGCCCCTCCAACGAGGGACGCGGGTACGTGCTGCGCCGCCTGCTGCGCCGCGCCGTGCGCTCCATCCGTCTCCTGGGGTATGACGCCGTGGCCCTACCAGAACTGCTTCCCCTTTCGCGCGATGCCATGAAGGCTTCCTACCCAGAATTGGAGACCAACTGGACGCGCATCTCGGACGTGGCCTACGCCGAGGAAGAGGCGTTCCGGCGCACGCTGGCAGCGGGAACCACCATTCTTGACACGGCAGTATCCAAGGCTAAGAGCGCCGCCAGCGGCGGTTCGCGGGCCGGATCCTCCGGGACGGGCCGCTCCGGTGCCCATGCTGCCGTGCTGGGTGGGGATGAAGCCTTCAAGCTCCATGACACCTACGGATTCCCCATTGACCTGACGCTGGAAATGGCCGCTGAGCAGGGCGTATCCGTGGACGAGGACAAGTTCCGCTCCCTCATGGCCGAGCAGAAGGCACGCGCTCGCGCCGATGCCGTGGCCAAGAAGACCGGGCACGCTGACCTGCGGGCCTATGAAGCCATCCAACACGAGTTGGATGAGCCGGTGAAGTTCCTGGGGTACACGGACACGGACGCCTCCGTCCGCGTGGTGGGCCTGCTCAACGCCGGGGTTCCCGAACCCACCACCACGGCTCCCGCTGACGTGGAAGTCATCCTGGACCGCACCCCGTTCTACGCCGAAGCCGGTGGGCAGTTGGCCGATCAGGGAAGCATCGTGTTGGACGGTGGCGCTGTCATTGAGATCGACGACGTCCAGGCGCCCATCAAGGGCTTGAGCGTGCATCGCGGGAGGCTGACCGAGGGCACTGTGACCTTGGGAGACACCGGGTTTGCCGCCATTGACACCTCGCGCCGCAAGGCCATTGCCAAGGCGCACTCGGCCACCCACATGATTCACAAGGCGCTCCACGAGTTGGTGGGCGAGGACCGCACCCAGGCGGGTTCGGAAAACTCTCCCAGCCGCGTGCGGTTTGACTTCCGTTCTCCCACCGCCGTGGATGGCGGAGTCCTGGGCGAGATTGAGGAACGCGTCAACCTCCTGTTGACGGACAACCTGGAAGTCACGGACGAGGTCATGCCCATTGCTCACGCTCGTGAACTGGGAGCCATGTCCCTCTTTGGTGAGAAGTACGGGGACATTGTCCGCGTGGTGTCCATTGGAGGCGATTGGTCCAAGGAACTGTGCGCCGGAACGCACGTGAAGAACTCCGGTGAAATTGGCCGAGTGGCCATTCTCAGTGAAGCCTCCATCGGCTCCGGGGTTCGCCGTGTGGACGCCCTGGTGGGCGATGGCGCCTACGGCTTCCACGCAAAAGAGCACGCCATGGTCAACCAACTCACCGGCCTGCTGGGTGCGCGTCCCGAGGAACTGCATGACCGGATCTCCGGCCTGATGATCAAACTCAAGGACACCGAGAAGGAACTGGCGGGCATCCGTCAAAAGCAAGTGCTCGGCGCTGCAGCAACGCTGGCCTCAGGCGCGCCCACGGTGGGCGGCGTCCGCGTGGTCACGCATGATGCCGGTGAGGTGGCCTCCGCTGATGACCTGCGGGCGTTGGCTCTGGATGTTCGCTCCCGGTTGGGGGATGCCGATCCTGCGGTGGTAGCCGTGGGTGGCGTGGCGAACGGAAGCCCGCTGGTCATTGTGGCCACTAACGCTTCCGCACGGGAGGCTAAACTCCGCGCCGGTGACTTTGTCAAGGTGGCCGCTCAAACCCTGGGTGGAGGCGGCGGCGGCAAGCCGGACCTGGCCCAGGGCGGCGGCAAGAATGCTGCGGCTCTGCCCGAGGCGCTGGTGCAGGTTGCTGACCTGGTGAAGGCCAGCACGGCTGGATCCAGTTCTCCCGGGTCCAGCCCGGCAGCCTCCACCGCTGGATAGGCACGCCAGCCATGACTCTTCCTCGTGGCGTGAGGCTCGGCCTTGATGTGGGCACGGTGCGGATTGGCGTGGCTGCTTCTGATCCTGACGGATTGATCGCCACGCCGGTGACCACCGTGGCACGTTCCGATGACGGTTCGGATGTGGACTCCATCGTCGCACTGGTGGCAGAACGCCGTGCGCCGGTGATCTATGTGGGACTGCCACGGCATCTGTCCGGAGGGGAAGGACAGTCCGCTCACCAGGCACGTTCCTTTGCTGCTGCCATTGCTTCGCGGCCCGAGATGGCCGAGGTGGAGGTGCGCTTGGTGGATGAACGCCTCACCACGGTGACGGCGTCCACGCAGATGCGCCAAGCCGGACGCTCGCAGAAGCGGCAAAGGTCCGTGATTGACCAGCAGGCAGCGGTTATCATTGTGCAAACCGCACTCGACGCCGAGCGGGCCAGCACAAGGCGGGCAGGCGAGGCCGTTGTCCGGAGGGCATCTTAGTGACCGATCTGTTCGATTCCTTTTCCAAGGAACCTGAACCCGAGGTTCAGCATTCAACGCGCAGTGCGCGGCGGCGCCATCAGGAAGCCAAAGCCGCGTCGATTCGCAAGCGACGAGGGCGCGGGGCCAAGCGTTTCCTCATCTTGGTACTCGCCGTGGCCGTGGTGGGCGGCATTGGGTATGCCACCTGGCAGACCGTCAGCGGCGGATTCCACAACCCCTTTGCCCAGGAAGTAGCCGATTATGACGGCCCGGGGGGAGCGCCGCTGGACATTGAGATTCCGCAAGGGTCCACGGGAACGTCCATTGGGGAACTGCTGTATACCAACGGCGTGGTGGCCTCACCCCAAGCATTCACCAACGCGTACAAAGCCAATCCCAGGGCTTCCGGCATCCAACCGGGTCACTATCAACTGCTGTCCCAGATGAAAGCCAGTGATGCTCTGGCAGCACTCATTGAAGGGGACAAGATTGAGGATGCGCTGACTATCCCCGAGGGATACACCGTGGCGCAAATTGTGGACAAGGTGCAGGAAGTCACCAGTTTCACGGCTGACCAGATGAACGCTGCGTTGGCTAGTCCGGAGTCTTTTGGGCTCCCCGCTGAGGCGAACGGCAAGCCGGAAGGCTGGCTCTTTGCCGGGACCTACACCGTGACCCCCAGTGATACCCCGGAAACTCTCCTCACGGCGATGGTCACCAACACCACCAACCTGCTGAGTAATGCTGGAGTGGCCGATGCTGACAGGGAGACGGTGCTGATTAAGGCTTCGCTGGTGGAAAGGGAAGCCAAGTTAGATGATGACCGGCCCAAAGTGGCCAGGGCTATCCAGAACAGGCTTGACCAAGGGATGCCCTTGCAGATTGATGCCGCCGTTGCCTACGGCGCGGGCAAGCCGGGAACAGAGTTGACCACAGCGGACCTGGAGAATGCCAATAACCCGTTTAACACCTACGTTCACAAAGGGTTGCCGCCCACGCCCATTGCCAGCCCGAGTCAAGCGTCCATCAACGCCGTGCTTGCCCCCACACCGGGAGATTGGCTGTACTGGGTGACCGTGAATCTGGATACGGGGGAGACCAAGTTTGCCTCCACCTATGAGCAGCATCAAAAGAACGTGGAGGAGTTGCGGAAGTGGCAAGCAGCGCACGGGTAATGGATTCCCCATTCAAGGCCGCCGTGCTCGGTCATCCCATCGCGCACTCGCTCAGCCCGGTGGTCCACCATGCGGCGTACCGTGCGCTGAACCTCCCCGGCGAGTACACCGCCGTGGACCTCACCCCGGACACCCTCCCCACCTTCATGGGCGAGTTCCGCACGGATCCATCATGGCGGGGCCTGTCCGTGACCATGCCTCTCAAAGTGCATCTGGATTCCTTCATCACCCAGTGGGATGCCAGCGTGGATGCCGTGGGTGCGCGCATTGTCAACACGGTGGTCAAGGACTCCGCCGGGCGATTGACGGCGTACAACACGGATTCCTGGGGAATCTCCCAGGCGCTGCGTGAGGCGTCCCCTGACCTGGCTCTCCACGGCTCGTCTTCCGTGGTCATCGTCGGCGGCGGGGCCACGGCCACTACCGCCGTGAGCGCCATGGCAGCCCTCGCCTCACCAGCCCTCGACGCCGCACCTCCAGCCTCGTCACCCCCCACCGCCCAGTCCCGCGTCTCCCCGCCCATCGTGGTGCTGACGGCGGATCCCACGGTGCGCGAACCGGTGGACGCCGCAGCCGAGGTTCTCGGCATTCCCCTTCGTCGGGCGCCGATCAGCCAGGCCGTCGAGTACCTCCCCCAGGCCTCCGTGGTGATCTCCACCATTCCCGAGCACGCTGCCGCCACGCTCGCCCCCGCCCTATCACAGGCACCACTTCAACCTGGCGCCGTACTCCTGGACTGCATCTATGATCCGTGGCCCACCACGCTGTCTCGCGCGTGGCAGGAAGCCGGCGGAATAGCCGTGGGAGGGGACCGCATGCTGCTCCATCAAGCCGTGGAGCAGGTCCGTTTGATGACGGGTTGCCAGGACGTCCCAGTGACAGATATGGACAAAGCACTCAAAAAGGCGCTGGACGAGCGAAAACGCGTAGGATAAAAGGGTGACCGAGCCTCAGTGGGCACCCACCTCCGGTACTGGCGCGTACCCGTCGAGGCGTTCCAGCGCCCACAAGGCGGTCCCCGAGAAGAGCACGGCACCGGGAACGCGGTCAGTACGCCGCGTGACAGCCACGTCAGCAGGCGCTTTGCAGAGTCCGTCAACACCTCCGTCTACGCCACCGCCATCTGGCCCGCCCCGCAAGGCCCGACGAAACCCTGCGGGTCTGATTGTTGCTGGTGTTCTTGCGTTGGCGCTGGGCCTGAGCGCTGGATACACCGGCGTGACCAAGTCCATCACGGACAGGATTCCGTTCCTCAACCAAGTGTCTGCAGACGTGGGCGCCACCGCCACGGTGGATATCCCCAACGGGGCCACGGGTTCGCAGATTGCCACCATCTTGGCCAACGCAGGAGTGGTGGGGAACGCCAGCAACTTTGTGCGCGAGTTCACTAACAACCCGGACGCTCGGCGCATTGGACCGGGCCGCTTTGAGATTGCCACGCGGCTTTCGCCGGCAGCCGCAGTGACAGCGTTGCTGGATCCCACCAACAAGGTGGAGATCCGCTTGGTGGTTCCCGAGGGGTTCACCGTGCAGCAGATCATTGATCGCGTGGACACGGCTGAGGACATTCCCATCGCAGCGGTGGACCTGGAAGCGGCCATTGAGGATCCTGCTGGCCTGGGGATTCCCGTGGAGGTTCCGGACAACAACATTGAAGGCTGGTTGTTCCCGGCTACGTACGTGATTGCTGATGATGAAACAGCCGTCTCCCTGCTGACCACCATGGTGACGCGCACCATCCAGGAACTCAACGCTCAGGCCGTCCCGGAGGCTGACCGTGAAAGCACACTCATCAAGGCCTCCCTCGTCGAACGTGAAGTGCGCAATGATGGCGATAAGCCCAAGGTGGCGCGTGCCATTTTCAACCGGATTGCGGCGGGAATGCCGCTGCAAATTGATGCCGCCGTGGCGTACGGCATTGGGATCTCCGGCACCCAGTTGACCACGGCCAACCTGCAGGATGCCTCCAATCCGTACAACACGTACATTCACACGGGCCTGACGCCCACGCCCATTTCCAACCCGGGTTCTGCGGCCATTAAAGCGGTGATGCATCCTGCGGATGGCTCGTGGTTGTTCTGGGTCACCGTTAACCTGGATACTGGCGAAACCCTCTTCTCCACCACCTATGAGGAACACCAGCAAGGTGTGGCTCAACTGCGCGAGTGGCAAGCCAAGAACCCGGGTCACTGAGCCCCGGCTAGTCCCAGCGAGTCCGTGCTAGTCCCGGCTAGTCCGTAGCGGCCTTCATCTGCCGCAACTCCTTCTTCAGGCCACTGATTTCATCCCGCAAACGTGCGGCCAACTCAAACTGCAACTCGCCGGCGGCGGCGTGCATCTGATCGGAGAGTTCCTGAATCAGCCCAGCCAGATCCTCCGCGGCGGCGCCAGCCATGCGGTTGCCCCCCACGCCGCTCTTGAGATCACCATCGTCGCGGCGGGAGCCCCGGGCCTGCCGATACCCACCGGCCAACAGTTCAGCGGTGTCAATATCTTCCCTAGCCAGCATGTCCGTGACATCGGCAATGCGCTTGCGTAGCGGCTGAGGGTCAATGCCGTGAGCCGTGTTGTAGGCAATCTGCTTGGCGCGCCGCCTGTCCGTCTCGCTCAAGGCCGTCCGCATGGCCGGGGTGATCTTGTCCGCATACATGTGGACCTGCCCGGACACGTTACGGGCTGCACGGCCGATGGTCTGAATGAGGGACCGCTCGGACCGCAAGAATCCCTCCTTGTCCGCATCCAAGATGGCTACCAGGGAGACTTCCGGAAGGTCCAAGCCTTCACGCAGCAGGTTGATGCCCACCAGCACGTCATACTCGCCGAGCCTCAGTTCCCGGAGTAGTTCCACGCGGCGGAGCGTGTCCACATCCGAGTGCAGATACCGCACCTTCACGCCCTTGTCCAGGAAGTAATCGGTGAGGTCCTCGGCCATGCGTTTGGTCAGCGTGGTGACCAGGACGCGCTCGTTGCGAGCAACGCGGTCCTGGATTTCTCCCAGGAGGTCATCAATCTGCCCAGTGGTGGGTTTGACCAGCACTTGCGGGTCCACCAAGCCGGTGGGCCGGATGATCTGCTCCACCACGCCATCACTGAGCGCACGCTCGTACTCGCCGGGCGTGGCTGACAGGTACACCGTTTGCCCAATGCGCTCCTGGAACTCTTCCCACCGCAGTGGCCGGTTGTCCAGGGCGGAGGGCAGCCTGAATCCATGTTCCACCAGGGAGCGCTTACGCGAGGCATCTCCCTCAAACATGGCTCCTATCTGTGGCACGGTGACGTGGGATTCATCAATAACCAGCAGGAAATCATCCGGGAAATAGTCCAGCAGGGTGTGCGGCGGAGTGCCGGGGGAGCGGCCGTCCAGGTGCATGGAGTAGTTCTCAATGCCCGCGCAGGAGCCGATTTGCCGCATCATCTCCAGGTCATAGGTGGTGCGCATCCGCAAGCGTTGCGCTTCCAACAGTTTGCCCTGGCCTTCCAACTCGGCTAGGCGCGCCTCCAGCTCGGCCTCAATATCCTGCATGGCCCGCTCCAGGCGCTCCGGCCCGGTGACGTAGTGCGAGGCAGGGAATACAAACACTGTTTCTTCTGTGCGCACCACGTCACCCGTCAGTGGATGCAAGGTGGCTATCGCCTCAATCTCGTCCCCAAAGAACTCAATCCGGATGGCGAGTTCCTCATACACGGGGATGATTTCCACCGTGTCACCCCGCACCCGGAAGGTGCCACGCGTGAAGGCCAGGTCATTGCGCGTGTATTGCATTTCAACGAATCGGCGCAGAAGTGCATCCCGGTCCACCGTGTCCCCCACGTTAAGGCGCACCATCCGGTCCACGTACTCTTCGGGCGTGCCAAGACCGTAGATACAGGACACGGAGGCCACCACCACCACATCTCGTCGGGTCAGCAGTGATGACGTAGCCGAGTGACGCAACCGCTCTACCTCGTCATTAATGGACGAGTCCTTTTCAATATACGTATCCGTCTGAG
The DNA here is from genome assembly GCA_031256435.1 of Cellulomonadaceae bacterium. GTDB lineage: Bacteria > Actinomycetota > Actinomycetes > Actinomycetales > Cellulomonadaceae > Xylanimonas. The sequence continues at coordinate 723 of JAIRQO010000011.1, read as the reverse complement.
CTATATATGCCTCGGGCTGATAATAATCGTAATAACTCACAAAGTATTCCACGGCATTATCTGGAAGCAATTCACGAAACTCCGTGGCCAACTGGGCTGCCAGTGTTTTATTCGGCGCCATCACCAAGGTGGGGCGCTGCAACTGCTCCACCAGCCACGCGGTGGTGGCGGATTTCCCCGTTCCCGTGGCTCCCAGAAGCACAATGTCCTTCTCGCCGTTACGGATGCGTGAGGTGAGGTCCTGGATGGCAGAGGGCTGATCCCCGGACGGTTCAAACGGCGCCTTCACCACAAACGGGATGTCCGTACGGGTCAAATTCTTCCCAGACTGCATGAGAACCCATCTTACCCGTAGCCTTAGGGGGTGATTCACGAACTCCCGTATTGGTTCGAGGTCATATCGCTTCTGCTGATGATCGGTGTCATTGCCGCTGACCTTATTCGCGTGGCGCGTAGACCTCACGTTCCCACCATGCGCGAGAGTGCCCGCTGGGTGGCCTTCTACGTGGGGTTGGCCCTGCTCTACGGCCTCATCATGTGGTGGGTGGGCGGCACCGCGCCCGCCGGGGAGTTCCTTGCCGGATGGATGACCGAGTACTCATTGTCCGTGGACAACCTCTTTGTGTTTGTCCTGATCATGACGCGTTTTGCAGTGCCTCGGGAGTACCAACAGCGCGTGTTGATGGTGGGCATCATTGTGGCCTTGGTGATGCGCGCAGCGTT
>JAIRQO010000008.1 GCA_031256435.1 Cellulomonadaceae bacterium | reverse complement strand
GAAGATCGAAGGTACGAGTTGCAGTTCACCGTTATGACCCGCAGGCAATCAGCAAAGACTGTAGCTTTCCTCAACAGGTGTGCTGAGCAGAGATAGAAATGGAATAGTTATCTAGGCCTTGGTCCGCCCCCGTTGGTAGTACCGCTTGTTGTGTGAGTCGTCGGTTTCCAGTTTGCAGGTGCATTGTCGAGCATAGTCGGCTGGGGTGCGGTAGCCGAGCGAGGAGTGTCGGCGGCGCGTGTTGTACTCCTGGCGCCAGTCGCCGATGACGACCTGTGCGTGGAGCAGGGAGTAGAAGTCGTGCAGGTTCAGGCACTCGTCCCGGACCCGTGCGTTGAACGATTCGACGTATCCGTTGCACCAGGGCGACCCGGGCGGGATGTAGAACAGGCCGGTCTTGGTTCCGGCCCAGTCGGCCATGGCATGGGAGATGAACTCTGGCCCGTTGTCTGACCGCAGGACGGCTGGGTAGCCGCGCTTGGCAACTATCTGATCCAGCAACGCGATGAACCGGTCGGCGGTGATGGACCGCTCGACCAGTCCGCCGATGTTCTCTCTGGTGTGTTCGTCCACGACGGAGCAGATCTTGATGGCGCGGCCGCGGGAGTCGGAGTCGAACTGGAAGTCCACGGCCCACACCACGTTCGGCGCGGCGGCCGTCGGCGCCTGGGCGGTCGAGGACCCCACACGCTTACGGCGGCGCCGTTGGGGAACGCGCAGTCCTTCCTCGGCCCACAGGCGCTGGAGCTTCTTATGGTTGACCAGCCAACCCTCAGCCCGGGCGTCGTGATAGGCGCGCCGGTAACCCCACCTGGGGTGGTCCTTGGCGTACTGGCGCAGCCAGGCCCGCAGGTCTTGGTCTGGGTCGGCAGTGGTCTGCCCGACCGGGGTGCGGCGAAACGCGGTCCGGGAAAGCCCAGTAATCCGGCACGCCATCGGCTGGCTGATCTGCATCTTGGAGATCAGGTGCTCCACAGCGGCGCGTCGTCGTCCTGGGCCTACCAGTTTCCCTCAGCCAACTCCTTGAGCGCTGCCTTCTCCAACTCGGCCTCGGCCAGCAACCGCTTCAGTGTCGCGTTCTGCTTCTCCAACTCCTTGAGGCGCTTGGCATCCTCGCCTTCAGGCCCCCGTACTGGTTGCGCCAACGGAAGTACGTGGTCTCAGCGACCCCGAGTTCCCTGGCGACATCCGCAGTCTCCTTTCCCTCGGCCAGCAGCTTGTCGGCCAACGCCAACTTCCGAACGATCTGCTCCGGCGTGTGCCGGACCCTCTTCTTCATCATGGTGAACAGTCTTCCTGCCCGCAGGCCGCGGGCCTAGGAACGACTCCCACAAAACGTGGCACTACCTCACGGGGTCAGACCAGCCTAACCGGTTTGGTTATGAACCTTCGGTCCGGCTCAACCGCCGAGCACCCCGCCTACCTGGTCATTCTGCGCGAGCGAAGTGGAGTCGCAGAATCTCGTGGCAGTCGCTACTGGACGATGCGGCGTCCTTCGAAGGCGCGCCCTAGGGTGACCTCGTCGGCGTATTCCAAATCGCCTCCCACGGGGAGGCCCGAGGCGAGCCTACTCACCGTGACCCCGGTGGGGACGATGAGGCGAGAGAGATACGTGGCCGTGGCTTCTCCTTCAATATTCGGGTCTGTGGCGAGGATGACTTCTTTAATGGTGGAGTCAGACAGCCTGCGCATGAGATCGGCGATGCGGAGATCGTCCGGGCCCACGTTGTCCATGGGGTTGATGGCCCCGCCCAGTACGTGATATCGCCCGCGGAACTCGCGGGTACGCTCAATGGCTACTACGTCCTTCGGTTCTTCCACCACGCAGATGATCTCGTTGGTACGACGAGGATCGAGGCACACGGAACAACGGTCCGCTTCCGCCACGTTGCCACAGACTTCACAAAAGCGTACTTTCGCCTTGACATCCTGGAGTGCTGTGACAAGTGCTCTCACATCCCCAGCATCAGCGGCAAGAATGTGGAAGGCGATGCGACTCGCGCTCTTTGGCCCGATTCCGGGCAATCGGCCGAGTTCGTCAATGAGATTCTGTACTGCACCTTCATACACGCGGGTAGTCTACTGGAGCAGCGGATACGGGAGTGTTACGCCTCCCGTGGAGTCCTACGAGGCGGCGCCTTCAAGGCAATCAGCGCGGCACGCGGGTGATATCACGATGCGTTCACCATTGCCGTAACCTGCTCACAAGTGGGTGGGGTGGCTCCCACCGATTCACAGTTGGCAGCGGCAGCAACATTGGCCCAGGTGAGCGCTCGGGTGATGTCCGCTGTGGTGAGGTCTTCAATGATGCGCGGCCCGATGCGCGGTGACTCGTCAAACAACAACGTCACGAGTGCGTCAATGAGTCCCGCCATGAAAGTATCGCCGGCTCCAATGGTGTCCACGAGGCTGACTTTCCGGCCTGCAACCTTCACCGTGGAGAGTTTCTTCACATCATCAACGACGATCCGATGCACGGCAATTGCCCCGCGGGAACCCAGCGTGACCACCACTAGAGGTGCCCCCATCTCCACCCACCGTCTGGCCGACACTTCGGGGGTTTCTCCAGGGTAATACCACTGGAGGTCTTCGTCCGAGACTTTCACCACGGAACACAAACGAACCAAGCGTTCCACCCGAGTGCGCGCGGCGTCAACATCCGGCGTGATGGTGGGACGGGCGTTGGGGTCAAAAGTGAGGAGCGTGCGCCCGTGAGCAGAACGCACAGCCTGCTCAATGACGTTTGCCCCCGGCTCAAGGACCGTAGCAATGGACCCCACGTGAAGAACGTCAGCCGCCCAGGCGCCTTCGATGGCGTGCACAGGGTCAAGGTCCCACCCGAGGTTGAACTCGTAGGAAGCCCTGCCGTTCTTGTCCAGCGTGACAGTGGCCGTGGACGTGCGGCCACTCGGGGGTGCGCTGACGTGCGGCACCACGCCGGCGCCCTCCAACCACGAGGTCACACTTCGCCCCCGGGCATCAGTACCCAGGGAGGTGATGAGGTGCGGTTTGCGTCCTAAACGGGCCAACCCCACAGCAACATTGGCAGGGCTACCACCGGGGAGGTCTTGGGTTTTCCCGCTGGTGCCGGTAACAACATCCACGAGTGCTTCACCCATGACAACAAGGTTCATGTCGGTTCTCCTTGGGTTTGGATTCTGTTAGGGCAGGATACTGAGAGGCTAGTGTTCCGAAGAGGTCAGTGTTCTGAAGAGGTCAGTGTTTTCAGGGGTCAGTATTTGCCCTGTTGACTCATTGCCTCATGCTCCGTCTACCTTCTCGTCAATGATGACGCCGCCCAACTCGGAAATCATCAAAGGAACTCCCGTGAGCCGAGTGTCCGAGGCGCGTTCATCGTCGGGAGAAGGGATATCGTCCACATCATCCACATCATCCACAATGTCCGCCGGGATATCGGTCCCTCGCGGCTCTTGCGGAGTGTGGTGTGGCGTGGCCAGGGGCGCCTGAGGTACCCGCGCTGCCTGAGGTGCCTGAGTCCCGTACGTGGGCGAGGACGGTGTGGCTGCGTGCGTCGATGGGGCGGCTTCCGCTGCCCCCACTGGTATCGACGATGGCTCTTCGGATACTGGCGGTGCCGGAACGTTGCGGTGGCCGCCGGATTGCGGCAGTGCAGTGGGGTTGCCATCGGGCTTCGAGGAGGAGGGTGGCGTGGCGACGGTCACCGGCACGGAAGGTTGAAGGGATTCTCCCGCCAGCCACGCAGCGTCCAAGTCCACGGGGGCAAGCCCATAGGAAGGTTCGGCGTCAGGCGCAGGAGGGGGAGCGTGCGAAGGCGCTGGCTCCGGAGTGTGTTCAACTGGAGATGCTGCCACCGCAGTGGGTCCAGGTGTCGGAGCGGGCGCTAACCCGTGTGAAGGCGCTGGCCCAGCAGTTGCATCCTGTCCACCAGCCACAGCCTGCCCATCAGCGGACTCAACCGGAATTTCAACTATGGCAACGCTCATGGAGTGGCCCGTCACCGCAGATAAGGCTCCGGAGATGGTCTGCGGGTTGCCTTGCCGGGCGTACTCCACCACTCCCGGCGCAAAGCCGAGGCTCACGGTGGTGCCGGTGAGTGCCACCGGAGTGGCGTACGTGCTGAGGAATTCTCTAGCGGCAGGCGGCTCAATTGCGCTCAGGACCTCGCTCCATTGTCCACGCACAGTCTCCAAGGTCACCGCGCGCGATTCAGGCATTGGCCGCACGGGAGTAATCGACGGCTCTGCGGATATAGGAGGTTCAGCGGCAGCAGTCGGCTCTACAGGAGGTGTCGGCTCAGCAGGTGGCACTGGCATTGTTTTCGACGCTGGTTCCGTTGACGACAGCGACTCTGCGGGCAATGGAGGCCCTGGGATAGCAACTGGGACCGGGGTTTGTGGAGCCATGCCAGGGATGGGGGGAGTGTCAGGCGTTGGAGCCGCGTCAGGTGTTGGGGGAGTCGGTGCCGGTGGCGCATCACCCGCATGCGCTGCCTGTCTACGGTGAGCCGCCAGCGCCTCCCGTGCCGCTGCGGCCGGCGAGTCAGCGGCGGGCAGCGGAGCGGGTACGGCAGGTCCAGCGCCTAGAGGGTGAAGGCTTGTGCCTCCGTGGTGGGAAGACGGCGCCGATCTTCCGGCGCCACCTTGACCCGCGCCCACCTGAGCTGCGCCCACCTGAGCTGCGCCACCTTGACCCACGCCGCCCTGAGCCACGTCTCCCGCAGCGCTCATCGCCACTGCACCGCCCACAGGAACGAGTAATCGCGCGCATAGCAACTCAAGGTGTAACCGTGGAGACGTAGCCCCCGTCATTTCCGTGAGCGCGGTGTTCACCACGTCAGCATGGTGTGACAGCATGGCCAAGCCGATGACAGCGGCCTGGGCATGCATCCGCTCCTTCTGATCCGGCGGTACGCCGGGCAGAGCGGCATCGGCGGAACCCTGCGCCACAGCAACCACAATGAGATCTCGGAACCGTTGGAGCAGATCTTCTACAAACCGCGTAGGTGGATGCCCCGTGGAGATGACGTTGTCAATCACACCGAACAACGCAGCACCATCGTGCGCAGAGATAGCGTCCACAGCATCGTCGAGCAATGCCCCGTGGGTGAACCCGAGGAGGCTGACAGCAAGGTCATAGGTCACCCGTCCCTCGGAGGAACCCGCGATGAGTTGGTCCAGCACGGACAATGAATCCCTGACGGAACCGGCGCCTGCCCGGATCACCAGCGGAATCACGCCATCGTCCACCGTGGTGCCTTCTTGCACGCACAATGATTCCAGGTACGGCCCTAGGACCTCGGGCGGGACTAACCGGAACGGGTAGTGGTGCGTGCGTGAACGGATGGTGCCGATCACTTTGTCCGGATCCGTGGTGGCAAAGATGAACTTGATGTGAGGGGGCGGTTCTTCAACAATCTTGAGCAGAGCGTTGAAGCCTTGCTGGGTGACCATGTGGGCTTCGTCGATAATGTAGATCTTGAAGCGATCCCGCGTGGGGGCAAAGGTGGCCCGTTCGCGCAGGTCACGGGCATCATCAACGCCACCATGGGACGCTGCGTCGATTTCAATGACATCCAAGGAACCGGTGCCGCTGCGCGCTAGTTCCACGCAGGATTCACAGGTGCCACATGGGACATCTGTGGGAGTGGCCTCGGTGTTCTTGGCACAGTTCAGGGTCCGTGCCAAGATACGGGCGCTGGTGGTCTTGCCGCATCCTCGCGGACCAGAGAAGAGATAGGCATGGTTGACGCGGCCTGTGCGGAGCGCTTGCATGAGCGGACCCGTCACATGCTCCTGCCCAATTACCTCGGCGAAGGTCTCTGGGCGATACCGGCGATACAGTGCTTGCGTCATGGGAGGACTCTAAATCAGGGGTATGACACGAAACCCCTCTAGGCCGACATCGGGCGACTTCGCTACGCGCTTGAGACGACGAAACTGCCACTGACCTGCGAGTGCGCAAGAGAACCCCTCGCGCACCCGTCAGAGCGCTCTTACCCTTGCTGCCTTCCGGCCCTGGGGGAGTTCGGAGCGATAACGCCACGCGAGGGGTCCGTTCGCAATGGTAGCCGATGAGGGGCATCTGGGGAAATCACCGGGCGCATCATGCAACGAGAGCCAGGTGGGCGTGCGTCGATTTCTCACATCGGGCGCCTTGCGGTAATCTAGTCAGGCTGCGAGATTCGCGTCTGGGCTCGTTCGCTCCACCGAACAGGAAATTGACCGGATTGATGCAGCGTCAGGAGCCGTCGCATAGTGGCCTAGTGCGCACGCTTGGAAAGCGTGTTGGGTGTGATAGCCCTCGGGGGTTCGAATCCCCCCGGCTCCGCAAATGACAATGGGTTCCAGCCGTCGGCTGGGGCCCATTGTCATTGATTGAGAACTGCGGATTCGGGTTGGCCTGACGAGATTCTGCGACTCTGCTTCGCGCCGCGCAGAATGACGGGGTGTTCCGTCCTATCGGCAAGAGAGGGCGTGTTCGCGGAGTGAACGCAGAATTCGCCGTTGTGCTTCGGTTTTGCGGCCGGGTTGGTGTTATTGCCGCTGGCAACCCGCAGAATTCGCCGTTGTGCTTCGAAACTGCGGGCAGGTAGGGTGGGGGCATGAGCCAGCCCAGCAGCCAGCCATTCACCCAGCCCAACACTCACCCCACCAGCCAGTTACTCAACGAACCGCCGATTGACAACACGCCGTATCTCGCCGAGTCAACCACGCAGCGCACAAGCATGGGGCGCTTCAACCTGGCCATCATTGGTGGCACGGGGGTAGGGAAGTCCTCCCTGGTCAACGCGGTATTCGGCCAGGACAGAGCCCGCACTGGGTTGGGCCTTCCCGTCACTCGCGGAATCCAGTATTACACCAACTCCACGCTGGGAATCTGGGACTTTGAGGGGTTTGAGATTGGCACCTCGCTCACCCCCGCTGACCACTTGCGCGCTGGCCTCGCCGAAATCCGCACCACCCCTGCTAACCAGCAGATTTCCGTGGTGTGGTATTGCGTTCTGGCCCAATCGGCCCGCCTCACGCCTGCCGATATTTCCATGATCCGCGAGTTGGCGGACCAAGGACTGCCCGTGGTCCTTGTCCTGACTAAGGTCCGGTGGAATCGCAATGTGATCACGGGAGCCAGGAAGCCTGACGACGATGCCACTCAGTTCCTCACCTGGCTTGATGCTCCGTGCGACGAAAATGGCAACCCCATCTCCGTCCCGGTGCGCCGCGTGATTCCTACGTCTGCCGCAGGACCACAAGGCAAGCACGGCCTGTCCGAACTCGTAGCCGAAACCCTTACCTTGGCCCCGGAGGGAGCCAAAGATGCCTTTCGCGTGGCACAACGGCTCAGCCTCCCGCTCAAGCGAGCGATGGCTCGTCCCGTCATGGCGGCCGCTACAGCGGCGGCGGCCGCAGCAGCCGTGACACCCATCCCCGTCATTGCGGATTCCGTGGCGCTGGCTCCTATTCAACTCGGCATGATGGGGCGCATTGCCGCTATCTACGAGTTGGAAATCAAGTCCATGTTGTCCACGCAGGCATTGGCCCAAATCGCCGCTCAGATCACGGGGAAGGCGTTGGCGCGGAGTTTTATCAAACTCATTCCGGGAGCCGGTTCCGTCATCAACGCCTCGGTGGCCAGCGCGCTCACGGCGTCCACCGGCGAGGCGTGGATCCGCCTGTGTGAACAGGTATATATGGGAAAGGTGGATCTCTCCACCATGAATTCACTGTGGAAGGATTACGCACCCACGGTGATGCAGGTGGGCAAGAAACTCCTCGAGCAGCGCGCCGCCAAATAGCGGCCAAGCCGGCGTCCAGTCCCACCCATCCATTTTTCCTGCGACGAACCCGCATCAGACCCCGCGCATCGTCGTCGAATATCCACATGGGCGCACCGCCCCGGACGCCCATTGCCCTACAGATCACCCGACGCCGAGGGGCACAGGCGC
>JAIRQO010000059.1 GCA_031256435.1 Cellulomonadaceae bacterium | reverse complement strand
AGCCCTACAGCGCCAATGGTACTGCCCCGGCCACGGAGTGGGAGAGTAGGACGCCGCCGAACACCCCTTCACAAGAAGCCCCGAACCACCAGGTCCGGGGCTTCTTGCACATCCACACCAAGGGCCCCGAGTAGAAACTCAGCCGCTTTCGCCGTGGGGGTGCAGATGTACCCGTACGAACCGTCGTACGCGTACAAAGAAACCCCCACCACACCCATTGCGCCACGAATCCGCAACGATGCCGGGCACTTGGGCACGGCACACGGCACTCACCAACCCTCCCCTCTAGAGTGGGTGGCGTGAGTCCGTTTGGTCGCAGATCCAAGAACACCAGCCCGCCCGCCGGTGCCGCCTCCGCCGGGGCATCGCAGCGCTATGGCTTTGGATACCTGGCGCCCTCAGATGTCTACCTCGATTCCGCGTGCCAAACCCTCCGTCCTCAGCCGGTCATCGATGCGATGAACGAGTATTTCCTGACCTACAACGCCTGCGGCGAGCGGGTGAAGTATGCGTGGGGCATCAAAGTGGATGATCGCGTTGAGGCCACGCGCGCACACGTACTGAAAACGCTTGGTCTCAGCAGCAAGCAGTACACCACCTGCTTCACCCTGAACACCACGTACGCCCTCAACCTCCTACTCACGCAACTCCCCGCAGGCCGCTACGCGCGCATCCTCACCACGCACACCGAACATAACAGCGTATTTCTCCCCACCATGGCCTTCGCCCAGCGGTGCGGCGTCCCCCGCCTGGTCATGTCACGGTCCGACGACGGAGCACTCCAGTATTCGCCGCAGGATCTGGCCAACGCTGTGGTAGTGATTTCGGCCATGAATAATGTGGATGGAACCCCCACGGTGGGCTTAGCGGAGTTGATTTCTGAGACCCACAAGGGTGGTGGCATTGTCATTGTTGATGCTGCCCAAGCCGTCCCGCACGCACTGGACATGGTGCGTGGACTTTCCGCTGACGCCGTGTGCTTCTCAGCGCACAAGGTGTACGGAGCCTCACTCGGCGTCGTCGCAGCAAAAAATGATCTGCTTGCCAGCCTGACCCCGGGATTCATCGGGGGCGGCATGGTGGGTACGGTGTCCGAGGAATCGTTCTGCCTCCTCGATGATCTCCATTCACGGCTGGAACCGGGTTTACAAGCGTGGGGTGAAATCATCGCGCTGGATACGGCTCTGACCTGGCTTGAAGGTTACTCCAAGGGTGCTGGCGAGGACCTTCACACCCGTGAGCGGCGTCTTTCACAATCGCTCTATGACGGCATACTGGAAGCGGGCAACGCTACCATCCTGGGTCAACGCGGTTCCTCGTTGGTGACCATTGTCCCAACCCGGGTGGACGGCCACCAACTGGCCGGCTTCCTGTCAAAGGCGGGAATCATGGTCCGTTCGGGGTACTTCTGCGCGCACCACTGGCTCAAAGACGTGCTACAGACAGGCCCGGCGGTACGATTCAGCCTGGGTGCCCACAACACTGATGACGATATCGCGCGGACCCTGGAGGTCACGCAGCGGCTGTTGAAAGGACTGTAATCTTCCATGGTCTGTATTGCCGCATTCATCGTGCTGCTCTTCCTGTCAGCCGTTTCTGCTAAGTATCGCAAGTTGCTGAAGCGTGGTTGGTACTGCGTCACCCGGCGTGTGACGTTCCGTCCCTGTGATTCCACCTTCCGTGAGGAAGTGAAAACAGCACTGTTGGCACCGTTGGCGCTCAAGCATCCCAAGGCCGTGAAGCCCGCCTCGATTGCCATTGAGGTGAGCGCCTGGACCATGGTGCTGTCACTGATTATCAGCGCGTACATTGTGCTCCACGGTGGCCTCAACCTCATCGCTTTTGGCACGTGCAACCGGCAGAACCCGGAAGCGTGCTCCCTGGCTGCCGAGGCGTGCGGGATCCCCACGGAGACCCCGAACTTCTGGCAGTCCCTCACCCGCGGTGACATTGTGGGAGCCGTCCGCAACGAGGGCTCCGCCTGGGCAGATACGTTCCGTGCCGTGCCTAACCGTTTCAGGAACTGGGACGCCACCAACTATCTTCCCGAGTTCCCCTCCTACCGCGGCGGCTACACCGAGGGCAAGCCCCTCGCGCTGGAAGTCATTGACCCCGGTTGTGGGTATTGTGCCCAGCTTTCGCGCAACATTGCCGAAGCGGACTTCACGGACACCCACAACGTCACCTATGTGGTGTACCCCATCATGCGTGACGGTCACCTGCAGTTCCGCAATTCGGAACTCTTTGCGCAGTACCTCACGGCTATCAAGATTCTGGAACATGACACGGACCGTGCCAGCGATCCGGCTGATTGGTTCCTCCTTGACCAGTTGTTCGACGAAGAACGCATCGGCCGCGCCGGCGGTCAACTTTGGTTGAACGAGTTGGCCTCCCCGGACGAGGTGAAAGATCAGATCCAGCAGTGGCTCACCGAGCACGGCTACTCCGCAGAGGAAATTGCCGCTGTGGTGGACAAGACGAGTTCGCCCGAGGTAGCCAGCGCGTTGGCCAGCAACCGGGACATTGTGGAAAACTCGATTCGCACAGTGACCATTCCCACGTTCATAGGCGGCGGGGACATGCGTTTTGGCGCGGTCAGCGTGGAGGACCTCCGGGGGATGAAGTAGGTCCGAAGGACAATCGTCGGGCGAAAATCTTCAGGCGGAGAACCGCCGGCCAGATAGATTCTGGGCAGATCGATACTGGGCAGACAGACTTTGGGCGGACAAGCGCCGGGCAATCACCGAGATGACCATGAGTTGGATCTGGTGATAGATGATGACCGGCACGGCAATAGGCCCCAGCATGGCGGCGGGGAACACCACTGCGGCGATGGGCAAGCCGGTGGCCATGGATTTGGTGGAGCCGCAGAAGAGTAACGTGATGCGGTCCTCGCGCGGGAACCTGAGGTGACGTCCGCCCAGCCAGGTGCCCGCCAACACGAGTGCCAGGAGTCCCGTGCAGATGGCAATGATGATGAGGATCACGCCGGGGGTGACGCGATCCCAGGTACCGGAAGCCGTGGCACTTGCTACAGCCCCGAGCACCAGGAGAAGAATGGTTCCCTGGTCCCACTTCTGGGTCCATGGTTGATGCGCGCGGACCCAGGGACCGATCCACCGCCCCGCAATTTGCCCGGCAACGAACGGCGCAAGAAGCCCCAGGAGGATGCGTTGACCAGCGCCGAGACCTGCCGCCAGGGCTGAGGTGGGGTACGTTCCTGGGAGCGCGTAGGGGGTTGAGGCCGAGCTGTTGGCATCTCCGGTGACAATGCTGGACATGAACGCGATAACCAGCGCAGGTGTGAGAAGCATGCCGAGGATATTGGACACGGTGGCGCCGCAGATGGCGCCGGGCACGTTCCCGTGAGCCACGGATACCATCGCTACTGACGATTGCACGGTGCTGGGTAGGAGGGTGATGAAGAGGATTCCTGCGGCAAACTCGTGACCCACCAACGGTGTTGACAGTGCTCGCAGAGCGAGACCAGCGAGGGGGAATGCCAGGAAGGTGATGGCGAGGATCAAACCTTGTAGACGCCAGTGGCGTAGGCCGTTGATGACGTCCCGAGTCTGCAACCGAGCGCCGTAGAAGAAGAACAGGATTGCTACGGCCCCGATGGCGAGGTGATCCAGGGCGGTGAGGGCGCCAGGAGCAAAGGGGATGACGAGGCCGGCAAGGAGCATCGCCACGAGTCCCACCACAAACGGGTCCACCCACTGCCTGAGGAATCTCACATCGCTGACCGTAGCGGGTGGCGCGGGCTGCGGGGGAGAGGTGAGGGCGTGGTGCGCGCCACGGGAGTGAGTCTTGATGCACGTGCCGCCCGCCGATCCCTGCCGATGGGGTGCGCGGGCGGTAGGGTGGCGTCATGACCGTATTGGTGGCCTGTAATTCATCAGAACATGGAAAAGCCGCGCTCGCCGCTGGCATTGCTGAGGCATCACGCCGTAGTGAAGCTCTTGCCGTGCTTGTCCTGAATCCCGTAGCGGAGGTTCCCGTGGAGTTGTCTGGCTTACTGGAGCACCTTCCAGCAGGGATGGACGCTCCGGTGGTGACCTTCCGAACGGAAGACACCGAGCCCGCAGACGCCATTTTGGATATTCAGGACGAGGGCGGCATCTCCATGATTGTTCTGGGGTGTCAGAAGAGTTCTGAACAGGGCTCTTGGGTCATGGGAACTACCACGCAGCGCGTGTTGCTGGACGCTTCCGTGCAGGTCCTGGTGGTGAAAGCCACCTACGAGACACCGGCCGGTGCGTAATCAGCCTCTCGGGTGAGCGGCTGATGCGCGGGCGAATTGTTGGTGTATCTTACGAGGCGTGAACGCACCTATTCATAAGACGTATGTGCTAGACACCTCGGTTCTTTTGTCAGATCCCCGAGCCATGTTCCGGTTCGATGAGCACGATGTAGTGCTCCCCATCACGGTACTCACGGAGTTGGAAGCGAAGCGTCATCACCCCGAGTTGGGCTATTTTGCTAGGTCAGCACTGCGTTACCTGGATGACCTGCGCGTCCGGTTTGACGGGCTGGATAAGGCTGTGCCGAAGGGTGACCTGGGGGGAACGTTGCGCGTTGAACTGAACCACATTGATCCCTCGGTGTTGCCTGCGGGGTTCCGCCTGGGTGACAACGATTCGCGGATTCTGGCGGTGGCTGCCAACTTGGGGGCAGAAGGCAACAAGGTGGTGGTGGTGTCCAAGGACCTGCCGATGCGGCTCAAGGCGTCTGCCTGCGGCCTGGAAGCCGAGGAATACCGTGCTGAGATGGCCGTGGATGCCGGGTGGACCGGAATGTCCGCCATTGCCGTATCCGAGAAGGTCATGTCAGATCTGTGGGAAGCGGGAGAGATTCCGCTGACCGCCGTGGACGAGGATGTGCTGAAGTCCGCAGGCAACCTCCCAGTGCATACCGGATTGGTGATCTCCTCGCCGCGCGGTTCCGCGCTGGGCCGAGTGACTCCAGATCGGCACGTGAAACTGGTGCGCGGTGACACCGAGGTATTCAATCTGCGCGGAAGGTCCGCTGAACAGCGGATTGCCATCGACCTTCTGGCCGACGAATCCATTGGGATCGTGTCTCTGGGAGGCCGGGCAGGAACGGGGAAATCGGCACTTGCCCTGTGCGCCGGGTTGGAAGCGGTGATGGAGCGCAGGGAACACCGCAAAGTGACGGTATTCCGGCCGCTTTACGCCGTGGGCGGTCAGGACCTGGGATTCCTGCCAGGAAACGAGGGCGACAAGATGAATCCGTGGGGGCAGGCCGTGTTTGACACGCTCTCCTCCGTGGTGCATCCCAACGTGATTGAGGACATCGTTGCCCGAGAACTCATTGAAGTTCTTCCACTGACCCACATTCGCGGACGCTCGTTGCATGACTCCTATGTGATTGTGGACGAGGCGCAATCATTGGAACGCAACGTCCTGTTGACGGTGTTGTCACGGGTGGGCAAGAACTCCAAGGTGGTGCTCACGCATGATATCGCTCAGCGTGACAACCTCCGAGTGGGGCGTTTTGACGGTGTGGCTGCAGTGATTGAGAAACTCAAGGGCAACAACCTGTTTGCCCACATTACCTTGACACGGTCCGAGCGCTCGCCCATTGCCGCGTTGGCCACTGAAATGCTGGAGACCTTGGATCTCTAGGGTGGTCTGGAGTTCGGGTGGTTGAGCCAGCGAGTTGGGCGAGCGTCGGTCGAAACCCCCGCGCGCTACACGCCGCCTACCCTGGCCGGAGCATGGTGGTGACGTCAAGCCGAGCGTCGAGTTCCTCCTCGGTGATTTCGCCACTATCCACGTATCCCAGGGCAATGACCGCCTCGCGGATGGTGGTGCCGCGCGCAATGGCCTCCTTGGCCACGGCGGCCGCGTTCTCATAGCCGATGACTCTGTTGAGGGGCGTGACAATGGAGGGCGAGGATTCGGCATACGCCAAGGCGCGCTCAGTGTTCGCCGTGATTCCGTGGATAGTTTTCTCTGTTAACAACCGGCACGCACTGGCCAGGAGAGTGAGCGATTCCAAGATGCAATGCGCCATGATGGGGATCTGGACGTTGAGTTCAAAAGCCCCCGAGGCACCCGCCCACGTGATCGTCGCATCATTGCCAATCACCCGAGCGCACACCATGAGAACCGCCTCAGGGATCACCGGGTTTACCTTGCCCGGCATGATCGAGGATCCGGGTTGGAGGTCCGGGAGAGTGATTTCGGCCAACCCCGCCGTGGGACCCGAGGCCATCCACCGGAGATCATTGCAGATCTTGGTGAGTGACACCGCAAGAGTTTTCAGCACTCCTGAGAGATCCACGAGGCCGTCACGAGCACCTTGCGCTTCAAAGTGATCATGGGCTTCAGTGATGGGAAGTCCCGTTTCTTCCGCGAGAACTTCAATCACCCGTTGGGGGAACCCGGACGGAGCGTTCAGCCCCGTTCCCACGGCGGTCCCGCCCAGGGGAACCTCAGCAACGCGCGGCACACAGTCTGTCAATCGTTCGATGCTGTGGCTGATGGCCGTGGCGTATCCGCCGAACTCTTGGCCGAGCGTCACCGGGGTGGCATCCATGAGGTGCGTGCGGCCTGCTTTCACCACGCGCCGGAACTCGTGTGACTTGCTGGCGAGGGCTTCAAAGAGGCCATCCAATGCAGGGGAGAGGTCCTGGATCAGGCTTGCCGTGGCGGCCAGATGTGCCGAGGTGGGAAACACGTCATTGGACGATTGCGAAGCGTTGACGTGATCATTGGGATGAACGGACTTCCCCAGCGCGCGCGAAGCCAGCGCGGCGAGTACCTCGTTCATGTTCATATTGGAAGACGTCCCTGAACCGGTTTGGTAGATGTCCAACGGGAATTGATCGTCATGGATTCCCGACGCTACGGCGTCGGCCGCACTGGCAATAGCCTCGGCAATCGTCCCGTCGAGAACGCCTAGTTCCTTGTTGGTGAGCGCAGCGGCTTTCTTTACATGGGCCAACGCCTGGATGTGTTGCCGCGAAAGCCGTTTGCCCGAAACCGGGAAGTTGAGGAAGGCGCGTTGCGTTTGCGCTCCGTAGAGGGCATCGGCAGGAACTTCGATGCTCCCCATGGTGTCATGTTCGAGGCGAAACTCAGGCATGGGCAGCACCTTACTGGGGCCGAGGTTCGTTACCGCCAGCAGAGGCAGGCATATCCGCTGCACTGAGGCGCTCGCGGGCGCCGTCAAGCCATTCCTGGCAACGCTTGGCCAGGGCCTCACAGCGTTCCCAGATGGCCAAGGACGTCTCAAGGGGGTCTCCCCCCGCCTCCAGCCGTTGAACAAGGGTGATCATCTCATCCCGCGCCTGTTCATAGGACAGAGTTGCCGGGTCCGGGAGGTTGGGGGTGCCTGGGTTGCCTGGGTTGCCTGGGTTGCCTGGGGCTCCCGTGAGTGTGGTGCTCGTCATGATTTCTCCTTGGGTGTTGTGGTGGTCTTGGTATCGGATGTAGATGGTGGCTTGGGCTGTGGTGGATTTGACGGTTTCTTCAAGTCACTCGCTGACATGATTGCCGCTCCGGATGTTGTGCCTGAACTCGCGCTGGGCGTCCTCTTTCCGTCCACGGTGGCCGTGAGCGCACCTTCGGACAACCGGATCAGCAACTTTGACCCAGGGGGAGCATCAGCCTTGGACCGAGCCACGCTGCCCGTTGCCGTGAGCACTATGGCGTAACCCCGGTCCATGGTGGTGGCAGGGGACAGTACTCGCGCTTGTGCGCTGAGGGTATTGATCTCCCCCGTGGCCACGGTGAGGCGGTTGTTCATCAGGAGCCTGGCCTTGCTCAGAGCGTGCGTGATCTCATCGGCTCGTCCATCTATCAAGGACATGGGGCGCATGAGAACGGGTCGGGAGCGAACGGAGTCAAGGCCTGACTGTTCACGGTCAATCGTGGTGCGGATCGCCGCTCGCATGCGTTCCATGCCTGTGGCGATGACCTGACGTTGCTCCGTCACGTCAGGAACAATGCGCTTTGCCGCATCCGTAGGCGTAGACGCCCGAAGATCGGCAACGTAATCCAGAATGGGCCGGTCCTGCTCATGACCAATAGCCGAGACCACAGGAGTTCGAGCCGCAGCAACGGCCCGGACCAGGGATTCGTCGCTAAAGGGCAAGAGGTCCTGAGCACCGCCGCCACCACGGGCAATAACGATCACGTCCACAGCATCCAGGCCGTCAAGTTCACTGAGCGCCGCCTTGACCTCAGGTACACACCGGTCACCCTGGACTGCCACTTCCCGGATCTCGAAACGAACCGCAGGCCAACGTAACTGAGCGTTCCTCACCACGTCATGGAGAGCGTCACTGTTGCGTCCCGTCACCAAACCCACCAGATTCGGCATGAACGGCAATGGTTTTTTACGAGATTCGTCGAACAAACCCTCGGCGCCCAACACCTGCTTACGCCGTTCAATCTCGGCGAGGAGAGCGCCGATGCCCACGGGCCTCACGGAGCGTGCAATGAAAGATAAGCGACCGCTGCCAGTGAAGTAATCCGCCTTGGCGTGGATGATGACGTGAGCGCCTTCCGTCAGTTCCAGCGGCGAGGCCTTCAGAACGTTGTCCCACACAGTCACGGAAATGGATGACTTCACCGTGGGATCTTGGTCTTTCAACGTGAGGAAGTGCGCGCCGGAGCCAGGACGGATGTTGACTTGGAGTAGTTCTCCCTCCACCCATACCTCTCCCAGTTGATCGATCCATCCCTTCATGCCAGCGGCGAGTTGGGCAACCGAGAGCGCGGTTTCTGCACTCTTGCCGGGTGCTGCCTGGGGAGGTTTTGTGGTCATGGGTGTAGCCAACCATCACCCTGTGATATGAAACGGCGCTTGGCTCGCTTGCGGCAACAAACGCCGCCAATGGGCGGGCGGAGTGCGCCATGCTCGCGGGATTGCGCTGCGGGTACGCTGAATCGCCCCGGGGAAGTTCGCCTCGGGGAAGTTCGCCTCGGGGAAGTTCGCCACAGGGAAGAGCTGAGTGCCGTGGTCCCCCACATCGTTCCCCGATTTCGTGAACAGGGGCTTGATCTGCGGCATCGCTGGATTCACCAAGATTGGCTCATCCGAAACCTCACCCATCGCTTACAATGGCGCGCGTGACTGATTCAACCTCGCGCGCGTCTGATCCAACAGCGAATGTCACGCACTCGCCCACCGTGGCTGATCCGCCACCCGTGACCAATGCACCCAAGCGTGTGATGCTGGCTGCCCCGCGTGGGTACTGCGCGGGTGTGGACCGGGCTGTGGTGGCTGTAGAGCGTGCGCTCGAACTGTATGGAGCGCCGGTGTATGTGCGGAAAGAGATTGTGCACAACAAGCACGTGGTGGACACCTTGCGGAAGCGCGGAGCCATCTTTGTGGATGACACCGACGAGGTGCCGCAAGGGTCACGGCTGGTGTTCTCGGCACACGGAGTCTCCCCAGCTGTTCGCCAGGCGGCTATTGATAGGGACTTGAGAACGATTGACGCCACGTGCCCATTGGTGGCGAAAGTTCACCGTGAGGCCGCGCGGTTTGCGCGTGAAGGCCTGGACATTGTGCTGATTGGTCACGAAGGTCATGAGGAAGTGGAAGGGACGGCTGGGGAAGCGCCCGAGTATGTGCAGATCGTTGGCTCACCTGCCGAGGTGGACCGCGTGGTGGTCCGTGACCCCTCCAAGGTGGTGTGGATCTCCCAAACAACGCTCTCGGTAGATGAGACCCAGGAGACGGTGGATCGCCTGCGTGAGCGATTCCCCGCACTGATGGATCCTCCGAGTGATGATATTTGCTACGCCACCCAAAACCGTCAGGTTGCTGTCAAAGAAATTGCCCGTCAAGTGGATGTGATGATGGTGGTGGGCTCAGCCAACTCATCCAATTCGGTGCGATTGGTGGAAGTTGCTCGGCAGGCCGGGACTCCCCGGGCGTATCGGGTGGATTATGCGGAAGAGATCAGTGACCAATGGCTGGAAGGTGCTGGCACCGTGGGGGTCACCAGTGGTGCCTCCGTTCCGGAGAACCTGGTGCGGGACGTGGTCCAGCACCTGGCGGACAGGGGTTTCACCACCGTGGAGGAAGTCACCACCACTGTTGAAGACCTCTCCTTTACGCTGCCTCGCGAACTACGTGCAGCCCGGCGAGGAGTTCCGGCTGCGTCATGAGCCGTGGTGGCTCTTCTACTCCCGTGATGTGATCAAGGCGCGGATCCTCATCCACAATGTCCAGGTGCACAAGCCTGCGCGCCGAGGGGAGCACCTGCCGCTCTAACGAACCCACCATCGCGTTGTACGCCTTGGACGCGGACTCCAGCGCCTTCCCGGTTTTCCCAATGTGGCTGGCCATGCTCCCCAGCCGGGAGTACAGTGTTTTCCCGGTATCAAGCACTTCCTGGGCATTCTGGGCGAGCGCCTCCTGACGCCAGGCATAGGCCACCGTACGGAGCAGCGCAATCAGCGTCATGGGCGTTGCTATGACCACGTTCTTTCGGGCAGCGAACTCGAGGAGATCAGCATCTCGCTCTGACGCCGCGGAGAGGAAGGATTCCGCAGGGACAAACATCACTACAAACTCGGGCGCGGAGGCGAATTGGCTCCAGTATTTCTTGCTAGCCAGGTCATCGATGTGCTTGCGCAGGTGACGCACATGCGCATCGAGACGCTCTTCTCGCCGGACTGGATCCTCCGTTTGGTGGGCATCCAAGTACCCCACCAACGCCACCTTGGAGTCCACCACAATGGATTTCCCGCCAGCCAGGCGCACCACCATGTCTGGCCGGAGTACCCCGTCTACGGACCGCACGGAGACCTGCTCGTCAAAGTCCACGTGGTTGAGCATCCCAGCGGCCTCCACCACGCGCCGCAAGTGCATCTCCCCCCACGATCCTCGCGTTTGAGGCGCTCGCAGTGCCGTGACTAACGTGCCCGTTTCTCGTCGTAGTTCATCACTAGACTCCGTGGCCAACCGGAGATGTTGGGCAAGAGCCGAATGCGTGCGGACGCGCTCCACCTCCGCACGCTCCACCTGGGCCTGGACCTGCTCAAGCGAGCGTTTCATGGGTTCCACCAAAGCTGAAATGGAACTGATGTGCCGAAGCTCTTCCACCTCGGCCCGCATCTGTGCCGTGTCCCGAGAATCGGCCCGCGAACGAACTGCGTGAAGCAGCCACCCTGCTACTCCGCCAATAATCAATGCCGCGAGAATCGCGATGAGCCATGCCGTTGTTGTCATGGATCAAACGTAAGTGAGGGGGGTGATATGAAAGCCTTCGCGCACGGTCTACCCAGACTGCCGAGGCGCGCGGTGTATGGACGCCCGTCGCTGAATCGTCGCTTTCGGAATCCTGTGTCAGACCCCGGGTGTAGCCTCGCGCCGTGGCAAATATTCAGACCTCAGATACCCCACCTCCCGTTCCCGAGCCGAACCTCGGGGCGGCCATGTCCATGCGCGGATTGTGGAAGCGTTTCGGAGAGAAAATCGCTGTTGCCGGCGTCAATTTTGATGTTCCACACGGCTCGTTCTATGGGTTGGTTGGCCCTAATGGAGCAGGTAAAACCACGGCCCTTTCCATGGCCACAGGGCTTCTGCGTCCTGACTTTGGCACGGCCCATATCAGCGGCGTTGATGTGTGGCAGCAGCCCGCAGAGGCCAAGCGGATCCTCGGGGTGCTTCCTGACGGCGTTCGGCTCTTTGATCGTTTGACGGGAGCGCAACTCATCACCTATGCCGGTTTGCTTCGCGGGATGGACCGCGAGACGGTACACGCGCGCACCGAGGACCTCCTCGTGGCCATGGACCTCAGCGATGACCGGGACAAGTACGTGGTGGACTACTCCGCCGGTATGACCAAGAAGGTGGGGCTTGCCTGCGCCATGATTCACGCGCCCAAACTCCTGGTTCTTGACGAACCCTTTGAATCGGTGGATCCGGTGTCCGCAGCCAACATTCGTGACATCCTGCATGGATATGTAGCCGGTGGTGGATCGGTCATCGTGTCCTCGCATGTCATGGACTTGGTGCAACGCATGTGCTCGCATGTGGCGATCATCTCCAACGGGCACGTCCTTGCTGACGGCACGGTGGATGAGGTACGCGGCTCGCAGTCCCTGGAAGATCGATTTGTTGATCTTGTGGGAGGGCGCAAGGAAGGCGAGGAGTTGTCATGGCTTCGCCACAGTTAGGACTCGCAGATGGCACAGTTGTGGGGAGTCACGCCTCCACGGGGGGTAATTCCATTCCGATGACCACCGGCCATACCGTGTCATTGATGGCGCGGTTGAAGTTCACCCTGATGGGTAACGCGCTGCGCAAGAGCGTGTGGCAGACCATCGGCGTGATTCTGGGAATGATCACGGTCCTCTCCTCGGTGATTGGCGCCACCGTGGGGGCGGGAATTGGCGGCTGGCATTACCCCGCGCTTACCGGTGAAATCATCACGTTGTCAGGCGCTCTTTTGGTGGCGTGCTGGTGGATTCTTCCTATTTTCATGTTCGGCGTTGATTCCACCATGGACCCTCAACGTTTCGTGCCGTATCCCATTTCTCGCAATTCCTTACTTGCAGGTTTAACGGCTTCTGGGCTCATTTCTGTACCAGGCATCGGCACGGCGCTGGTGTGCCTCGGCCTGATTGTTGCGTGGATTGGGCAGCCTCGCGTGATACCTGCGGCAATTCTTGGTGCCGTCCTGGCAATAGCACTCTGCATCATCGGGTCACGAGCGTTCACCACACTTCTCTCGCCGCTGATGGAAAGCCGGCGTTCTCGGGAAGGTCTGGCCTTGATCGCCATGGTTCTGGTCATGGCCATCAGTCCGCTGATTAACTGGGTGGCAGAGTATTTCTCTACCACGGGTATGACGGTCAATCAGGCGCGCCTGCTGGTGAGCGATGTGTCCGGAGTGATGGGCTGGACTCCCCTCGGAGCCCCCTGGGGTGTGGCCGAATCGGTGTATTGGGGGCACTGGGATGCTGCCGCCGCACAACTCGGCATCGTCATGGTGACCTTGATTGTCCTGTGGCTGGTGTGGGGATGGGCGTTGCAACGCTCGCTCGAGCACCCGCCCCGCCAACGCACCGGAACCGAGCGGGCCAAGGGCCTCGGCATCTTTGATCGCCTTCCCGCTACGCCCACCGGCGCTGTAGCGGCGCGCGCACTCACGTATTGGCGGCGCGACCCCCGCTACTCGGGGTCGATCATTGCCGTGATCGCCATGCCGATCATTATGGCCGTTGCCTCACAAAGCGGCGGTGGTGAGATCAGAGCCATGAATGCCGTGACCGCACCCATGGTGGGGTGGATGATCGGGTTTTCGCTCGCTAATGATGTGGCGTTCGACGATTCTGCCTTTGCGCTCCACGTAGCCACTGGAGTTTCGGGCAGGGTTGATCGTTGGGGACGGACGTTACCGGTACTCACCGTGGGTGCCCCCGTGGTGATCGGGTTATCCGTGCTCAGTGCCGGGCTTGCTGGCCACTGGAATTGGCTGCCCGCACTGATGGGGCTGTCCTTGGGAATGCTCGCTTCGGCGTTGGGTCTGGCGGCGGCCACCTCCGCACGATGGCTCTATCCCGTTCCTAAGCCTGGCGAAAGTCCCTTCAAACAACCGCAAGGCGCTGCGGGGGCCACCCTGGTGGCTCAGGGAGTCTCGATGGGGCTGATGACCGTGGTCACCCTGCC
>JAIRQO010000045.1 GCA_031256435.1 Cellulomonadaceae bacterium | reverse complement strand
GGGGGTGACACGGCAGGGCTGACCGGCACGGATGGTGCTGTGCCGGTTCGGTTCAGGGCACGTCAGGGGCTGGGTCCGTTTAGCAGCGATCCCGGCAACGCGACCACGCGGTTACACCCGCAATCCGCCCCTACTCCTTCAACGCTGCAACGAACTCCGCGATGGCCTCCTCGGACACCGTGTCCGTGTCCTGGCTGATCTTGGCTGCCTTCTTGACAATCAGCCGCTCAAACGTCCCGAGTTCAGCCAACTTCACGCGTCCACCCATGAACTCCTTGGCTACAGCAATCTCGCGCAGGTGCTCCGGAAAAGCGTCCGCAATTTCCTTGACACGTTCGTCGTCATTAATCACCAAACCAACGCAGAAGAGGCCGAGTTTCTTGGAGGGCAATACGGAGGATTGGCACAGACGCGAGACTTCCTTGCGCGGCGCGCCAGCATAAATCGGCGTGCCGATGACCACCGTGTCATAGGCGGTGAGGTTGGGCGTGGAATCGGCAAGGTTCACCAGCGCGGTGTCCGGCCCGAGGCCCTCGGCAACGCGTGCCGCCACGTCAGCGGTGGTGCCGTGTTTGGTAGCAAAGATCACGATGGCGCTCATGGTGCCATCCTAACGGTTCCTGGCCCCCGTACCCCTGCGGCACTCACACCGTGTGACGATCCTCCGCCTGGGTGACGTCCGACTCGTTGTTATCGCTGGGCTCGTGGGCCTCGTGGGTATGGCTCGGCTCGTGGGACTCGCGCCCCGTTACCTTACTGAGCCCGTCAATCGCCGCCACAATCACGCTTCCCCAGATCAACCCCACCACGGCGCAGATGACGGTTTCCGTGAGCCAGCCCAGCACGCCGCCCACGCCGGGAATCGCGTCCCTCACCGCGTGCGCGAGGTGCTCAATGTGCTCCCAGGGCCATGTGAATCCCACGTTGTTGAGGTTCTGGATGAGAATGTGTCCGCCCACCCACAGCATGGCGAGGGTGCCCACCACGCCAATGACGGCCAGGAGTTTGGGCATGGCCGTCACCAGTCCGCGCCCGAGCGCCTTGCCGCCGCTAGTGCGCGCGCGCTCCATGAGGGCAAGCCCCATGTCATCCATTTTGACAATCAGGCCCACAAATCCGTACACGGCCACCGTGAGCACCAGCGCCACCACCACCAAAATGGCCAACCGCATGGGGAAGGGTTGATCGGTCACGTCCGCGAGCGCCACCAGCATGATCTCCGTGGAGAGGATGAGGTCCGTGCGCACAGCCCCGCTGACCAGGGCTTTCTCCGCGTCCGACCCGAGTTCCGCTGCAGGGATCTCTTCCTCGTGACCACGAATCTTGGCCCACACCTTCTCCGCGCCTTCATAGCACAGGAACGAGCCGCCCACAATGAGGATCCACGGCAACACCCACGGCGCCCATTGGGAGAGAATCAACGCCAACGGCAGGATGAACACCAGTTTGTTGCGGATGGAGCCCAGGGCAATCTTGCGGACAATCGGGATTTCACGCTCCGGTGTGACGCCTTGGAGGTACTGCGGTGTGACGGCGGTGTCATCCACCACCACGCCCACCGTTTTCACGGTGGCGCGGCCCGCCGCCGCCCCCACATCATCAATGGAGGATGCCGCGAGTTTGGCAATCACGGAAATGTCATCCAACAACGCCAACAGGCCAGCACTCATACAGCGAGCCTAGCCAGTGGGGTGGGGCTACGTGCGCTGTGGCAGGAGGTACGACGACGATGCGGGCCGACCACCTCGCGGCGGCCGCCGCAGGCGCTGGCGCCGTCGTCGTCGCAGGGCAACGATGCGGACTGGACTCGATGCACCAGCGCAACGAACCACCCGCCACTAAACCTGCCCTGGGTAGCCCCGTGGACACCATTGACATCCTGGGTAGTCCGGTGGCCACTTTTGGGCCTCTATAGTGTCCACCCGGCTACCCAGGGCGCTCAGGGTGGCCGCAGGACTACCCAGGACACAGCGGAGACGGCATCCATCACTGCTGAGCGGGGTCGGCGTTCATCACCGCTGAGCGGGGTCGGCGTTCATCACCGTTGAGCGGGGACGGGAATCCAGCCACCCCGAGCATCCGGATTGACCATGATCACAGGCGGGAGCACCGCAACTCCCGGCACCCAGCCGGAACGGGACAAGATTCCGGACACCTGGTTCGCCGCGGTCTCGTGCCACGCATCCCTGCCGGTAAACCTCAACAACGTTCCCAGGGTGACCAACTGGTTCTGCCGAGCAGCGTCCTGCACCAGCGCGCGAGGCAGGGAGTGCCAGTGCGTTCCGTCAATCTCAACGAGAAGCAGCCCGCCGGAGGGCAACAGCCAGGCCATATCCACTCTGGCAATGTGCCCTCCCGCTTGGTTCAGCACGGTGAGTTGGAGCCGGTCCGGAGGACACCCGTTCCGGTAACACCCTTGGCGCGCCCAACTCTCCGCCGGTGATTCGGCCTCGCTCCGAGACCTCGCCGCCCAGCCCCGGACCGTTCCCGCACCTCGGCGGTATTGCAGGCATTCCCTGAATCGTCGAACGTGCGAAGGCGTCAAGAGTGAGCGGTGTATTACATCGTCGAGCATGGCCATCGCCTCACGATCACCGTACGGCTGGGGGACGAGGTCAAGCAGGCCCTGGGCAAGGGCGTCGGGCAACGGGGAGACTCGCCAGCCATCGGCTGTGTGGGCGTGCTGTATTCGACGATATCGCCGGAAAGATTGACTCGTCTGATGGCGCTCAGGCCCGCGTGACGTGTAGCCAATGGACGGGGTGAACCGGCGTGGAAGCCCGCGCACGTTGTGGAGAGCAAGCGCTGACAACCCCGTAGCGGTAGCCGCTGGGTGGGACAGCAACGCAAGGATCGCGCTGCGACGATGAAGGTGGGTGAAGACATCCTGTGGGTTACTCCATTGTGCCTGGCGAGCCCACGGCACCGTTCGGCACTCTGGCGGAACGGCGATGACGTCATAAACGCCGGTGGCAACTCGAGTCAATTGCCCGCGCCGCGCCTTTGCCGTAATGGTGCTGCGAGGCATGCCCAGTGATGCTAATTGCTGAGTGGTGATGAGGTGTTCCTGGTTGCGTGCTTGGGCGATGGCGGCAGTGGGAAGGGGACGTGTGCGTTGCATTGGAGAGAGTGTGGCATGGGTCCGGGTTCGGTCACGGATTCGTCTCACCGGCTGAGATTCGACATTGCTCAAGCCGCTGTGTGTGGGTCTTGGGATGGGTGGGACGGGACGGGTGTTGGGCTGAGTGGGACGGGTGTGGGGACGGGTGTTGGGCGAGGTCAGATGGGGTCCCAAATGCCGAGCGGACGCCCTGGCTTACTCCATTTCGTCCTGGGTAGCCCCGTGAACACCATCGACATCCTGGGTAGCCCCGTGAACACTTTTGGGCCTCTAAAGTGGCCACCGGGCTACCCAGGACGTTTCTTAGGGCCTGGGGGCGGCGCGGGGCGCTGGCGCCGTCGTCGAAGGGAAACGGTTGTGGGACGAGCGTGGCGGGTACAGCGTGACGGGCACAGGGTGACGGGCACAGGGTGACGGGCATGGCGCCGAGGGCACGGGGTTAAGGGCAGAGAGTCATGGGCACGGGGTTGCGGTGGCGCGGTGGCCCGTGTGGGGGTGGGCTACTATGGTTGATAGACCCCGCAGGAGGTGCGATGATGCGGCGACCACAGGCAAACCCAACGGCACGGACCACCGCGGCAGCACTGCCCACAACGTCACAGACCACCACGGCACGGACTGCGGCAACGGCACGGACCACAACGGCAGCACTGTGCGCTGGCGTCCTTCTGCTGGCAGGACTCGTGGGCGGGTGCGGCCACAGCAGCACAGGCAACGATGCGAGCGCCGTGCGTGACGTCCCCCTCACGCACGTGATGGTGGAGTGGGTCCCCGGCTCCCCCATGGCAGAATACTCGGACCAAGGTTGGGCTGTGTACGCCTCGGGTCCGGGGGAAATCCTCATTCGCCTCGTCGGGTCCAGCACGTGCCCTCCCGAGCCTGCCGCCACCTTTGATCCGGCCTCGGGAACCCTGGCCGTGGTGGACACCAGCCATTATGTGGGCATATGTACCACGGACGCGGAAATTCATGACTTCATAGCGCGCTCTGCCGGCCTCCCCGCCGGCACCAATCCTGAGGACCTGACGGTGACTTATGAGGGTGACAACCTGCCGCGGATTCCTGACAGTGAGTGAGGCGGTGAACGGCACCCCGGCCGATACTGCGGCTGGAGATGGTGTGATCACCGCGCCCGACGAGTCTGTGGGCCAACCCGCGCCACCTGCACTTCCTGGTGGGTCCAACGCGAACAGTGCTCTGGTGGGAGTTCCGCCGGCAACGGTCCCGGTGGTGCTGAACGCGTTGTGGCTAGGGCCAGCACTCATAGCACTGGGAAGCCTAGTGGCTGCTGCGTTAGTGGGCCGCAGCGATGCCGTGGGCCCCGCGATCATGGCCGCGCTTGTTGGCAGCGTTGCTGTGGCGTATCCCCTCCTGTTGGTCGGCGTGGGTGCGGCGTTTGCGGCGCGATGGAGTGCCCGACGAGGAGGTGGGCGCCTGAAACGTGCAGCCACGTGAGGCGCTGCGGGCGGCGCGGTGACGCTTGCCATCGGTACACTTCTTGGGGTGACTCCCCTTCAGGTGATCAACCCAGCCACTCTGCTGCTGTTCGTCATCCTGGGGGTGTTGTCGGCATTCTTGGCCGTGCTGATTGCAGGCGAGCGCCGTGAGGTCCGCGCACCGGACGCTCCCCCACGGGTCTGGCCATGGCTCCTCGCTGCGGGAGGTGCGGGTAGTGCCACCGTGATGCACTACTTCGGCGCGTCAGGCGAATACGGCGGTAGGTTGTTTGATCCCGGGAACCAATGCCACGACTATGTGGGGGATTCAGGCACAGGGGTCATGGTCTCAGCCTTTCCGCTGCGCTACTGGTGTGTGGCACCGGGAAAGGCGAATCCCGCCTCCCCACGTTGGCCTGGGGTGGTGCTCATCCTGCTGATGGCCGTAACGCTGGCATTGCTGATTCCGGCATTCCTGTCTGCGGTTGGCGTGCGCGATGCGAAGCCCACGGTGATTGCCGTGGGCGCAGTGTTGGCACTCGGCATCATTGCCGCCGTGGTGGTCAATCCCGGGCCGCCCGCCCGTGCGCTGGCCCGCGCGGGTGAATCGGCGGCAGCGCAGGAGGTGTGGACGGGTGAGGCGCGGCTAATACCCGACGAAGATCCCTAGCAGTTTGAACAGGAAGATATACAGGGTCAGGGTGAGGGAGGAGAGGGTCATGGTGACCATCAGTACTGAGGCGCCAATGTAGGTGTCTCCTCCTTGCTCGGCTTGCTGGACGTAGGCGCCCACGGCCATGGGCAGGGCGTTCATGATCATGATGATGGTCAGATCTCCCCCACGGAATCCCATGGCAAAGGCGATGGCCACTACCACCAGGGGCATGACAAAAAGCTTCACCACCACGGCCCAGGTGACGTACTTGAACTTAGCGTCAAACCCCAAGAACTTCAGGTTGGCCCCCACGCAGAGCATGGCCAGCGGCATCACTAGGGCGCCGAAGCGATCCACCGTGTTGGCGGCAAAGGTGGGCAGCGTGATCCCCAGCAGGTTGACCACCAAACCAACCACCACACCGATGACTACCGGGTTTTTGGCGATGGCCAGAAGCACGCCTCCCGCACCCTTGGCGCGCGCAGCAGGGTCATGCACGGCAAACAGCACGGAGGCCGTGGCATAGGAGGTGATGAGCATGACGGACACCGTGAGGATCGCTTTGGGAAGCAGGTTGGTGTCCGCGTTGCCGGAGAGCATCAGGACCAGCAGAGGCGGGGCCAGCACCGAGAGGCTGGAGCGGTACGCACTGTTGACAAAGGAGGGAACGGAATCCTTGTCCTTCATCACCCGGCGCGCTACCACCCACGTGCCTAGGAAGAACGCGATCAGCGAACCGATGTTGAACAGCAGGAACGGGAGATCAAACACTTCTGCCAGGTTGGCGCGGTGGATGTGGTTGAAGATGGTGGTGGGGATGGCTGCGTAGAAGATGACCTTGTTGCCTTGCCTGACAAACTCGTCGCCAATCATGCCGCGCGCCTTGAGGAAAACGCCCAGCGCCGCTACCAGCACAAAGGGCAGCGTGATGTTCAGGCTTAAGGTCAGGTACTCCACGGTGGTACTCCCGGGTGCCGGCGCCGCCGCATGGATACGGACCTCTGAGGCTCAGGGAACGCTGGCGGCCGCGCATGGTCATGTCCGCAGTTCTCAATCCAACAAAAAAGTCCGAACCCGTGGTCCGGACTTGATTGTTGGTGGAGCTGAGGGGACTCGAACCCCTGACCCCCTGCATGCCATGCAGGTGCGCTACCAGCTGCGCCACAGCCCCGTCTTGACAACTTCAGTATCTTAGGACGCCGGGACACTGTTTGCCAAATTGGCGGACGCGTGTTGCGCGATACGTGGGTGCAATGCGCGCCCAAGAGAGTGCCAGAGGTGCCCCAGCAGAGCCAGGGCAGCCAGAAGAACCGCCCTACCCTGCTGAAAGGTTGTGCCCGGTCAGCCGGAAACCCCCCGAACGCGCAGCGGCAAGGGTGCTCCAGTGGGCGTTATTCAGGCCGGAGATTCCGCGCCATCCCACGGGATCCAAGCCCAGCAAGGCCGTGATGGCCACAGTCAGCGCGGCGCCATGGGACACCACAAGCAAGGTATCGGCGGGTTCCAACTCACCCGCAATCGCCGTCACGGCACCCGCCACACGCTGAGCACAATCCGCGCGTGACTCTCCACCGGGCGGGACGCCGGGGGCATCGTCGCCACGCTGCCACAGGGCAAAACCCTCCGGCCACCCTGCCGCAATCTCGGCCCGTGTCAAGCCTTCCCAGTCCCCAAAACTCCGTTCCCTCAAGCGGGAATCCACCAACACTTCGGCGCCCACCACCTCGGCATATGCCTGCGCTGTGCTCTGCGCGCGGGTCAAGTCACTCGCCACCACCGTGGCCTGGGGATACCTGGCCGCCAAGACCGCCGCCGCACTCCGCGCTTGCTCAACCCCCACCTCGTCCAGCGCAATATCGGTTTGCCCCTGCAGGCGCTCCGTCACGTTCCACACAGTGCGCCCGTGCCGCCACAGCACCACTGTTCCCGCCGTCATCGGATCTACTCCGAGCCTGGCCGAGGTTCGCCATCATCCAGCACCAGCGGAATCACGGGACAATCACGCCACAGCCGTTCGAGCGCGTAATACTGCCGGTCATCCTGATGCTGCACGTGAACTATCAGTTCGCCAAAATCCAGCAGAACCCAGCGCGCCTCGCCTTTCCCCTCGCGCCGAATGAGCTTCACGCTCTGGCGATACATCGATTCCTCCACCGCGTCCACAATCGCGGCCACCTGCCGCTCCGAGTTCCCGGAGGCAATGAGGAATACGTCCGTGAGGATCAACTGCTCTGACACATCGAGAGCCAGCAGTTCCTCGGCCTTCTTGTCACTCGCGGCATTGGCGGCCAATTGAGTCAGTTCCAGAGCGCGTTCGGTGGCCGTCACCAGGCAAGTCCTTCGGCATGTGCTGCGACGATGGTGCTCTGGACGTCCTCAAGTGCTGGCGCTGCTCCTGCCTCGGGCGCATCGGAATTCAGCAGTTGCCACAGGAGTACGCCCATCACAAACGCTACGAGAATCAGGATCAGATAGTGGTACCAGGCATAGCCGCGATGTTCCGGTTCGGACTCATCGGTGGGGAGAGCCGAGGCGGCGGAGCGGTTGGCTTGGGTTGCTTGAGACGCTTGTGCTGCCTGTGCTGCTTGGGCGGCGCGACGACGAGATGGCAACGGCGCAGCCGGGGCGGGGGTTGGCTCGGATGCTGGCTCGGCGGTTGGCACTTCGGGCGCAGCGGGTGCTGGATCAGGCACGGCGGGTTCGGAATCCGGGACTTCGGGTGTGGCGAAGACCGGCGGGAACGCTGACCCCGAGACGGCGGGTTTGGGCTGCTCTGGTTTGGGCTGCTCGGGTTCCGCTTCGGGCACGGGTGCGGGTGTTGGCGCGGGTTCGGGTGCTGGTTCAGCCGGGGTCGGCTCAGCGGGAGTCGGCTCTGCAGGTACTGGCTCCGGTTCGGGAGTTGTGGGCACCGGTTCCGGTTCGGCCGGGGTAGGAGTCGCTGGCGCTGCATTGCGCAGGTCCCGTCGGGATCGACGCGACGGAAGGGCGGCGGGTGCTGGGCTTGCCGGGGTGGGCGCTGGCGTCTCCGCAAATGGCGGGGCTGCCGGTGTGGGCTCGGGCGCGGCGTCAGCGGGTGCAGATTCGGCGGGCGCCGCGAGGGCCTCCACATCTTCGGCTCCGGAGGCCACCGCGCCCCACTTGGGCACACCGGGCGAGGGTGCTGGCGGTGGAGTGCCCCAGCCTTGTGCTGGGGTTTGACCTGGTGTTTGAGCAGGAGCCACGGCAGGCTTCACCGTGGGGAAGGCATTGGTCCCGCCCGCTACGGGATGATCCGGCTTGGCCGGAGGCGGGGCCTTGAACGTTCGGGTGGGCGTGTCTGCCATGGCAGCGCGCGCGGACGTGCGCGCGGGAACAGTGGGGCCAGCACCTGCCTCTGCGTCCGACCCAACAGCACTCGGAGGAGCCACGGCGGTCAGCGCACCAGATTCGTCGAGCGTGCGGATTCCCCCGGTACCGGCAGGTGGCCTAATGACCGGCTCCGCCACCGCAGCAGAAGCAGCGGCCTCAGCGGGTGCCTTATTCTGCGCTGCGGCCCGCTCCCTCTCGCGCATTTCCCTGCGCGTCAGGATCGGCTTGCCTGGGGTTCCTGTCTCGCTCATGTGTCCTCCCTGAGGGGTGGGGTGGCCGGGGACGTCATGGCCTCGGTGTCAATGACCTCCGAATCGCAGACCACAGATTCGTCGATCGGCATGGGATGGTACAGACGATGCTTGGCAATATATTGCACCACCCCGTCCGGCACCAGGTACCACACGGGCATTCCGGCACCCGCGCGGGCACGGCAATCCGTGGAGGAGATGGCCATGGCCGGAACTTCGGTGATGACGGCGGCGCCTTCTGGGATGCCTTCAATGTGCATCACGTGGCCGGGACGGGTCACGCCTACAAAGGTGGCCATCCCCCACAGTTTGTCCGCGTCTTTCCAGCGCAGGATCTCGGCAATGGCATCGGCGCCGGTGATGAAGAAAAACTCGGCGTTGGGGCGCAGTTGCCGCAGGTCACGCAGGGTGTCAATAGTGTAGGTCAGGCCGGGGCGGTCAATATCCACGCGGCTGACGGTGAAACGCGGGTTGGCTGCGGTAGCAATCACCGTCATGAGGTAGCGATGTTCGGCAGCGGTGACCTGTTGATCTTGTTTGAAATGTGGGTTTCCGGTGGGGACAAAGATGACTTCATCCAACTGGAAACTCGCCGCCACTTCCGAGGCAGCCACAAGGTGCCCGTGGTGGATGGGGTCAAATGTTCCACCCATCACACCCACGCGGGTTCCTGATCCAATCAAGATCACTCCGTTCCTAGCGCGAGCCTTGTTGTTTCAGTGTCTCACATGGCGTTCACCCTGGGTGATTCATGGTGGTTTCGTGTCTGAGGGATACCTGTTGCCCATGGACCAACGCACTTACCTACGGACCTGGTTGGTTCGGCAGGCCTGCCACCCGGCCCCGGGACCACTCACCTACCCCCGTATCTGCCCTGTCCCGTGGACCACCCACTTGGTGGTGGTCAACTCCGCCAGGCCCATAGGTCCGCGCGCGTGCAGTTTCTGGGTGGAGATCCCAATCTCCGCCCCAAGTCCAAACTCGCCGCCGTCCGTGAAGCGCGTGGAAGCGTTGACAATCACTGCGGCCGAGTCCACCTCGTTAACAAACCGCTCGGAACGGGCCAGTGATTTGGTGATGATTGCCTCGGTGTGACCGGTGGAATACTGGCGAATGTGCTCCACGGCTTCGTCGAAGCTCTTGACCACCTTGACCGCTAAATCTGCTGAGAGGTACTCGCGCGCCCAATCATCTTCCGTGGCGGGAACAATGTTGAGTTTGGGGAAGGAGCGCACCGTGGTGGAGTCCCCGTGAATGGTCACGCCTGCGGCC
Organism: Cellulomonadaceae bacterium; assembly: GCA_031256435.1. GTDB lineage: Bacteria > Actinomycetota > Actinomycetes > Actinomycetales > Cellulomonadaceae > Xylanimonas. The sequence continues at coordinate 11,910 of JAIRQO010000045.1, read as the reverse complement.
ACCAGATCCGGAAGCACGTCCGCAAGGTGCGGCAACGCCACGTCCGCATGCACCAGCAACGTTTCTGCGGCGTTGCACACGCCCACGCGCTGCGTCTTAGAGTTCATCACAATGTTCTTGGCAATCTCCAGGTCCGCGCGCTTGTCCACAAACACATGCACATTGCCCACCCCGGTTTCAATGACCGGAACCTTGGCTTCGTTCACCACGGTGGAAATCAGTCCGGCTCCGCCTCGCGGAATGAGCACGTCCACCAACCCACGGGCCTTCATCAGGGCTACGCCACCCTCACGGCCGAGGGGATCAATGGTTTGCACCAGGTCTTCCGGGAGGTCATGATCCGTCAGCGCACTGCGCAGCGTGTCCACCATCACCGCATTGGTGGACGCCGCAGCACTTCCCCCGCGCAGAATCACAGCGTTCCCGGATTTCAGGGCGAGCGCAGCGGCATCCGCCGTCACATTGGGCCGAGCCTCATAAATCATGCCCACCACGCCCATGGGAACGCGCACTTGCAGGAGTTTCAGGCCGTTGGCCAGGGTGCTGCCGCGCACCATATCTCCCACGGGGTCCGGCAACGATGCCACTTCTCGCATGGCATCGGCAATGGCTTTGAGACGGTCAGCGTTGAGAGCCAAGCGGTCCAGCAAGCCGTCATTCATGCCGCCAGCGCGTTCGCGGTCCAGGTCAACCGCGTTGGCGGCAATGATGGCGTCCGAATCCCTGATGATGGCGTCCGCCATGGAATTCAGAACGGCGTCTTTGATTCCTCGTGGCGCTGTGGCCAGGGAGAGTGCCGCAGTCTTAGCGCGGCGGGCAATGTCATGAACAGCGTTTTCCACGTTCTCCATGGGGCACATGGTAGCGGTGTCAGCGGGCCACCGGAGCGAAATACGTGCCCACATCTTGACCGCGTAGCGCGGCAAAGAGGTTTCCTGACTCCGTGATCACCGTGGGGATGCCCGCGTTGGTTGCCAGGCGCGCTGCCGTCAACTTGGTCACCATGCCCCCCGTGCCCACCGCTGAGCCGTACGGCGATACGGGAACGTGCGCAACGTCATCCATATGGGCGACGAACGAGATCCGTTCGGCCCCCTCGGAACGCGGAGAAGCGGTGTGCAAACCGTCCACATCGGTGAGCAAAATGAGGGCATCCGCTGACAGTAACTGCGCCACCAGCGCGGCGAGGCGATCATTGTCCCCAAAGGTCAACTCCTCGGTGGTCACCGTGTCATTCTCGTTGACAATGGGAATCACACCGAGTTCTAGCATTCGGGTCAACGTGCGCTGAGCATTGGCGTACCGGGGGCCGTTCTCAGCATCTTCCGAGGTCAGGAGCACTTGGCCCACATGGTGGTGATGCTGAGCAAAGGCGTGCGAGTAATGCGCAATCAGCGCACCTTGCCCCACGGACGCGGCAGCCTGGACGGTGGCCAAATCCTGGGGACGCTCAGACAGGTTCAACGGCCCGAGCCCTGCGGCTACGGCACCCGAGGTCACCAACACCACCTTGGCGCCCGAACTCATGGCCGTGGCCAGGGTGACCACCAGGGCAGTGAGAGCATCATCGCTGAGGTGGCCGTCCGGATTGGTCAGGGATGAGGAGCCAATCTTGACAACAATCCGCTGCGCATCGGCAATGGACGCACGTTCCTTGGTCATGCTGCCAGGCGCTCCAGAGCGGCATCAATCCGGGCAAGCGTTTTCTCCCGTCCCAGAATGTGCAGGGACTCAAACAGAGGCAGGCCCACGGTGCGGCCGGTCACGGCCACACGGACCGGCGCTTGAGACTTCCCGAGTTTGATGCCGTGGGCTTCGCCGCAGGTCAGGACCGTGTTCTTGAGGTCCTCGGCTTCCCATGGCTCCAGGGTGGCAAAGGCTTCACGCACGTCAGCAAGGACAGCAGGTCCGGGTTCCTTCATGCCCTTGGTCCAGGAGGCCTCATCAATAACTGGATCGTCAAGGAACAGGAAATCAAGGGTGAGGGGTGCGTCCTTCAGGGTGGCCAACCGTGTTTGCAAGAGCGGCGCAATGGCGGCAAACTGCTCACCGTTGAACTGCTCCTCCGTCCACGGTGCCAGCGGGGCGTGCATCCAGGGCTCCACCGCTTCAATGAAGGTGTCATCATCCATGGCACGCAGGTACTCACCATTGAAGGATGTGAGTTTCTTGACGTCAAAGAAGGCGGGTGCCTGGTTGACGTGAGCGATGTCAAAACGCTCCACCATCTCCTCGAACGGCAGGATCTCCTCGTCATTGCCGGGAGACCAGCCCAAAAGCATGAGGTAGTTCACCATGGCATCCGGCAGGATGCCATCGTCGATGAAGTCCTCCAATGCCACCTTGTCCCGCCGTTTGGAGAGTTTCTGGCGTTTCTCGTTGACGATGACAGGAAGGTGCGCCCAGGTGGGTGGCGTGTGGCCGAGGGCGTCCCAGAGAAGCTGCTGCTTAGGGGTGTTAGGAAGATGCTCCTCGCCGCGAATCACGTGGGTGATGCGCATCTCAATGTCATCCACCACGTTGGCAATGAGGAACACCGGAGAGCCGTCACCGCGGGCAATCACAAAGTCTTCCAGCACCTTATTGGGGAACGTGGGCTCGCCGCGAATGAGGTCCACCACCACGGTTTCACCCTCATCCGGCGTACGGAATCGCAGTGCACGTCCGGGTGCCTCGGTCAGGCCGCGGTCACGGCAGAAACCGTCATACCCCAGGTGTTGAGAGCCGGTGCGAGCCACCACATCGTCGCGCGTGCAATCGCAATAATAGGCACGGCCCTCGGCGGCGAGTTTTTGTGCGGCAGCAATGTGCTGGGGGGCGTAATGGCTTTGGAAATACGGGCCTTCAAACGTGGGGTCATCCTGGTGCATGCCCAAGGTGGCCATGGCGGTGAGGATGCCCTCAGTCCACTCGGGCTTGTTACGTGCGGCGTCCGTGTCCTCCACGCGCAGAATGAACGTGCCACCTGCGTGTTTAGCCACGGCCCAGTTGAACAGGGCGGAGCGGGCGCCGCCCACATGGAACATGCCTGTGGGAGACGGGGCAAAGCGAACGCGAAGGCCAGACGAACCGGCGGCAGGAAGAGTCACAGGCACAGGGTACCGCGCTGGGTGACACGAGGCCGCAGGCGTGGAGCGTTCTGCGGCGTGCCATGGTCACTTCGTTGCGCGAACCCTGGGTAACTCGCGCAATAGGGCGGCTCTGCCAGAGTAATCGCGGGTTCGGCGGGACGGCGGGCGGGGGGTGCGGGCGGGGGGGTGGGGACTGGTGGTGGGGTTCTCGCTCTGCACCACTCATGCATCCCAAGATCACCCCTCAGTGTCGCGCAGAGACACCTATTTTGGCGCAGTGCGATACCTGTGTTGTGCGGGCAGCCTTAGGGGCACGCTGACGAAGGCAGAGACTTGAGCCATGAACGAAACACACGCCAAGCCGCTGCCCAGCCGTCGCGAACTCCGCATGGCCGAGGCGCGCAAGAAGAAGCCAACTCTGGCATCCGTGTGGTCCACCAGCTCTCAGGCCGCTTCCGGCGCCCTGGCCTTCGGTACCATCGCGGCTATTGCCTTGAGTGGCGCCGCCACCAATGGTCCGTCCGCTCCTGCCGCTCACACTCAGGATGACGTGAAGCCCGTCACGCGCGAAGCCGAGGCACCCGCTGTGCCCCTGCCCACGTCTATCACCATTGCTGCGGACACCACCATGACCGTGGAAAACGCCACCGTGAAGGCCGAGGCTGCCCCGCTGGCCAAGGTCAAGACTGGCATCATCGGTGCCGAAGCCGCCCGCGAGTTGGGCAAGCAACTGGCCGCCGAGCGCGGCTGGACCGGTGCCCAGTGGGAGGCCCTGAACCGCTTGTTCACCAAGGAGTCCGGCTGGAACATGCAAGCCATGAACCGCTCCTCCGGTGCCTACGGGATCCCCCAAGCGTTGCCCGGTTCCAAAATGGGCACCGTTGCTTCCGACTGGAAAACCAACGCCGCCACCCAGATCACCTGGGGCTTGAACTACATTGCCGGGCGTTACGGCACCCCCGTGAACGCCATGGGCCACTCCGCTTCCCACGGCTGGTACTAATCCACCGCCACACGATCTACCGCAGGACAGGCAACCTGCCCGCAGCCTCAATCTGCTCCAGGACTTCCGGCGTGGTGGTGAACTCCGCTAGGCGGTTGGGCTTGCCGTGCCCGTGATAGTCCGACGATCCAGTGACAAACAGACCTAGATCATCAGCCAACCCCTGCAGCAACGCGCGATCCTCGGGAGCGTTGTCCCGGTGGTTCACCTCAATACCCAGCATTCCGGCCTCAGCGAGCGCCGCAATGTCCTCGGCACTGACTATTTTTCCGCGCTTACGCGCAAAGGCGTGAGCAATCACGGGAACACCGCCTGCCCCCACAACAGCGGCGATCATATCCTGCGCTGAAGGAGCGTAATACGGAACGTAGTACGGGGCGCTGGGGGACAACATCGTCGAAAATGCTTGGCCTCTATCCCGGACCACGCCGGCGGATATGAGGGCGTCGGCGATGTGAGGCCGCCCCACGGTGGCACCCGGTTCCGTGTGCGCCTGCACATCCTGCCAGGTCACGGGGTAATCGGCCGCAATGTTCTGAGTCATCACCATCAACCGGGTCAGCCGGGCCTGACGGATCGAGGCGAGCATAGCGAGCAGTGTGGTTGCCTGCGGGTCATACAAATACGCGAGCATGTGGACGTGGGCCTCCCCCACGTCACAGGACAACTCGGCACCTCGGACTAGCGCGATGCCTGATTGTTGGGCGGCTTGTGCTGCCTCGTCCCAGCCCGCGGTGGTGTCATGATCGGTGATCGCTACCGCTGATAATCCTTGTTCTGCGGCCTTGCGGATCAGTTCCCCTGGCGCATCCGTGCCGTCCGAGGCAGTGGAGTGCGTATGGAGATCAATCACTCCCCCAGCGTAGCGCGGCGCCTGCCCGAGCGTCCGACGATGACGAGGGGATGCGCACCGTGTACCACTGCCACCAGACCTGAGCGCTGGGTCCCCGCCACCACCGCACACCCACCGTGGCCCGACGCTCGTGGGCCGCAACCGTGGGCAACGTGGGATAATGGCACGCGTGACCGATCCTGCCATTGCACCCCAGCCCGCCACGCCCACTCCTAAACCCGAACAAGACCACCGAGACACGCCACACTCGGAAGCGTTCATGGATTTCATCACGTCAGGGTGGGCGCCGCGTGAATCGTTGGGCATCACCGAAGACGAGGTGGCTGCGTTCTCTGGGGCTCGCCGTGAGGCACTGTCCGCCCGATTCCCCGGCGCTCGCCTCGTCATCCCGGCCGGCAGTTACAAGGTCCGCACGGGTGACACGGATTACCGTTTCCGTCCACACTCGGCGTTTGCGCACCTCACCGGCCTGGGCTTGGATTTGGAACCGGATGCGGTCCTTGTCCTTCATCCGCTGTTCGCCGACGACGATGGTGACGGCGAACCTCAGCCCGTAGGCCACGAGGCGGTGTTGTACGCGCGTCCACCGTCATCGTTTGAATCGGACGAGTTTTTTGCCGATTCCCGGTACGGGGAGTACTGGATTGGCGCCAGGCCCATGCTGGAGGATTTGGAGACGAAAACCGGCATCCCCACCAGGAATATTGACGGCATGCGGGACGCGCTGTCCAAGGATGCGGGCGGCGAAGTTCAGTTGCTCGTGGTCCCGGAGGCTGATGAGGCGGTGGAAACGCTGGTAGAGGCGGTGCGGCTGGAATCAGGTGCGGGAGATCCGCCTCCCGGTACCCCCACCAACGCGGACCTGGGACGCGCCACCTCGGAGATTCGCCTGGTCAAGGATGCGTGGGAAATCGAGCAGATGCGTGAAGCCGTCAACCAGACGATTGACGGATTTGCCGCCATTGTCCAGGCACTCCCCAGTGCGGTGGACCACGCGCGCGGCGAGCGTGTGGTGGAGACGGTCTTTGACGCGCATGCCCGCTTAGAAGGCAACACCGTGGGGTATGACACCATTGCGGCGAGCGGCAACAATGCCACCACCTTGCATTGGATCACCAATGATGGCCCCGTCCGCCCAGGAGATTTGCTCTTGGTGGATGCCGGGGTGGAAGTGGAATCGCTCTACACCGCCGATATCACTCGAACGCTTCCCGTGTCCGGGACGTTCACTGCAGTGCAACGGAAGGTGTATCAGGCGGTCCTGGATGCCGCAGACACCGCCTTCCGGGCAGCCGTTCCTGGAGCGCAGTTCAAGGATGTTCACGCTGCGGCCATGGATGTGATTGCCGCAAGGCTTGAAGAATGGGGAATCTTGCCCGATGGCATCACTGCCGCCGAATCCTTGGAGCCGGACTGTCAGTACCACCGCCGGTGGATGGTGCATGGAACTTCACACCACCTGGGACTGGATGTGCATGACTGTGCTCAGGCGCGCGCCTCGTTATACAAAGAAGGCGTACTGACTCCGGGCATGATTTTCACCATCGAACCGGGTCTCTACTTCAAGTCCGGGGACCTCACCGTTCCCGAGGAATATCGCGGAATCGGCGTGCGCATTGAAGACGACATCCTCATCACAGACAACGGAGCCGAGAACCTCTCCGTAGCCCTTCCGCGAGACCCAGACGCCGTTGAAGCCTGGATGGCCTCGCTAATGGGTGCCTGAATCTGGCTAACCCTCGGAGTCCGCCTTGTTTTCTGCGTCCTCGGCGGGTTGCATGGCACCGTAACGGGGTGTCCCGTCAGGGAGGGTCCACCGGGAATCCACCTTGGGAGCAGGAATTGCAGCCTCCGCCTCAGTGCTGCCTGTTGCCCCGTTGTTAGCCGTGGCTGCCCCTGCTGCTGCTTCGGCCGCAGGCCCTGTTGCGCCTGGTGGAACAGCGGGTGGAACAGCGGGTGGAACAGTGGGCGTAACAACCGCGCCCGGTTTCCCGCCACTTAGCGCACCAGCACCAGACGTTCCCGGGGCAGGCGTCCCCTTCCCCTGAGCACCACTGTGCTGCGTGGGATACGGAACGCTCGGGTTCGTCGTCGGGCCAGAAGACGAAGCGCTTCCTGCACCACCCTGCCCGGCCTGGCCCCCAGACCCACCCTGTCCAGAGCGACCGCCACCAGCCCCACCACCAGCACCCGGGGCTCGTGACGCGAGAATCCGCTGAGCCTGACCTGCCACGTCACGCTGACACCACACGGCATATTGCGTGGCCACAATCTGAGATTGCGAGGCAAAATCACGCCGCCCACGGTTCATGGCGTGGGTCAGCACGCCCATCAACAGCCCCATCCCACCACCCAGCAGGATGGACACAAACATGATGCCGCCGTACACGCCGGTCCCTCCAAACAGGGACAGCAACAGCCCCACAAAGAGACCAAACCACATTCCGGACATGGCGCCAGCAAGCGCCACCCGGCCGTAGGTGAGCCGCCCCGTCACACGCTCCACCATGCGCAGATCCGTCCCCACGATGGTCAGGTGATCCACCGCAAACTTCTGGTCGGACAGATAGTCCACGGCCTGCTGGGCCTCCAAATACGTGTCATATCGCGCAATCTCATCCCCCACGGGAGGGGTAGGAACGGTGAGGGGCTGCTGCCGGGGGTTACTCATGGGCATAGTGTGAACCATGGGTATGACACGAACGCGAAGGCGCGCGACGAACCGCGCCGAGGGGCGTGCAGGGTGTGCCACGGCCCTCATTTTCGGCGTACCCTGACACGCGTGAGCGACAGTCCCCATATCTTTGCGGCCAGGCTAGTGGGCGCCGCCATTTTTGACCCTATTGGGGACTCGGTAGGCGTGGTACGTGACCTGGTCATCCTGATTCGCGCCGTGGGCGGCTATCAGGTGGTGGGCATGGTGGTGGAGGTTCCCGGACGCCGCCGCGTGTTCATGCCCATGACGCGCGTCACCTCTATTTCCGCAGGTCAGGTCATCACCACTGGGTTAATCAACCTTCGCAGATTTGAGCAACGCACGCTCGAGCAACTCGCCATGGGGGATCTCCTTGACCGCAAAGTGGATCTTCGAGACGGCTCGGGTCAGGCCACCATTGAGGACATAGGGATTCACCAGCGCCGCGGAGACTGGTACATGGACCAACTGTTTGTACGGCGAATTGAGCCCGGACATTCGCGGCTCAGCCTGCGACGACGCGGCTCCACGATGATCGTCTCTGCCGATGCCGTGTCTGGCCTGAGCGCGGACGCGCACACGCAAGGCGCTGCCCTCCTCCTCGCCTCGTATGAAGGGATGCACCCGGCCGATCTTGCCGATGCGCTCGGAACGCTCTCCACCGGTAGACGCGCCCAAGTGGCTGCCGCGTTGGACAATGAACGCCTGGCGGACGTCATGGAGGAGTTGCCGGAGGATTCCCAGGTGGCCATCTTGCTGGGCTTGCCGGCAGCCCGCGCCGCTGACGTGCTGGAATCCATGCAACCTGATGACGCTGCGGACCTCCTGGGGGCACTGCCCGAGGGCAAGGCCGAGGCTCTGCTGCAATTAGTGGAGCCGGACGAGGCCAGCGACATCCGGCAACTCCTGATTTATGACGAGGACACTGCGGGTGGCCTCATGACCACGCTGCCCGTCATCCTGGGTCCCGAGACCCCGGTGGGTATGGCTCTGGCACAGATTCGCAGGAAGGATCTGACCCCGGCCCTGGCGTCTCTGGTTTTTGTGACTCGGCCACCTCAGGAGACGCCCACCGGCCGGTTCCTGGGGGTTGTTCACTTCCAACGCTTGCTCCGAGAGCCTCCGGCCACGGCCATTGGCACACTGCTGGACAAGGAAGCCAGTTTTGTGGATGCCACGGCGCCCCTGGGACGCGTGGCCCGAGTCCTGGCCGCCTATGACGCCTTGTGCTTGCCCGTCCTTGATGACCAACGCCGGCTTCTCGGCGTGATTTCCGTTGACGATGTTCTGGACCACCTCCTACCTGAAGATTGGCGTGAATCTCACAGCGAAGGGGTGGAGGACTGGTCCACGGACACGGCCACCAGTGAGAATGACGGGGCTGAATCGACAGGGGGCACCCCATGACCGATCGTCTCAGCATTCCGCGGGAAACGCACCGGATTGACCTGCGCTTCCCTCACCTTGACCAGGACGCGGCAGGCCGGGTTTCGGAGGCGATTGCGCGCTTCCTGGGAACGCCACGATTCCTCATCTGGTTGACACTCTTCTGCGCTGTGTGGATTGCGTGGAACACGCTCATGCCCTCTGGCCTGCGCTTTGATTCGGCTTCTCACGGCTTCACGGCGCTGACCCTCATGCTGAGTCTGCAGGCGTCCTACGCGGCGCCGCTGATCTTGTTGGCCCAGAACCGGCAGGATGATCGTGACCGCGTCCTGGCAGAACAGGACAGGACTCAAGCCGAACGCAACCTCTCGGACACGGAATATCTGGCTCGTGAGATCTCGGCGATGCGCCTGAGTCTGAACGATGTGGCTACTCGTGATTTTGTGCGCAGCGAGTTGCGCAATCTCCTAGACGAACTTGAGTCCGAAAAACCTGCCACAGACTCCTAGCGCGCTACTGTTCGGGCATGACCACACTCGTCGAACGCATCAGTGCTGCCCTCGCCTCCGTCCATGATCCTGAACTCAGGCGCCCCATCACGGAGTTGGGCATGGTGCGGTCCGTTGATGTCACAGGGCCTGACGACGATGCGGCGGTGACCATTGGGGTAGATCTGACCATTGCGGGTTGCCCACTGGTAGCACGGATTCGTGACGACGTCACGGCGGCCGTATCTGCCGTGGATGGCGTGACATCGGTGGCTGTGGAGATGGGTGTGATGGATGAGGAGAAGCGGCAAGCCCTGGTCAGGACGATTCGCGGCGGCGCTGGTGGTGCCGGAGGGGCTGGGGCTGGAGGTGCCGGGGGTGGCGTGGTCATTCCCTTTGCCGCCGAGGATTCCCCTACGCGCGTGATTGCCGTGGCGTCCGGGAAAGGCGGGGTGGGAAAATCCTCCATCACCGCCAACCTGGCCGTAGCCTTGGCGGACTCCGGACTCCGTGTGGGCGTGGTGGACGCCGACATTTACGGCTTCTCCATTCCGCGCATGCTGGGCGTCAGCGGCCAACCCACCAAAGTGGACACCATGCTGATCCCGCCCGTGGCGCACGGCGTGAAGGTGATGTCCATTGGGATGTTTGTTCCTCAGGGAACTGTGGTGGCGTGGCGCGGGCCCAAGTTGCACCGAGCACTGGAGCAGTTCCTGGCGGACGTGCTCTGGGGCGAGCTCGACGTATTGCTGTTAGACCTCCCCCCCGGCACAGGTGATGTGGCACTGTCCGTTGCATCACTCCTTCCAGGGTGTGATCTGGTCATCGTTACCACGCCGCAGGATGCTGCGGCCGAGGTTGCCGAGCGCGCCGGAGCGCTGGCCAAGAACACCGTGCAGAACGTCCTGGGCGTCATAGAAAACATGAGCGGGTTGACGCTGCCGGACGGGACGCGGTTGGACGTGTTTGGTACCGGCGGCGGAGAACGCGTGGCTCAGACGTTGAGTGCCCAACTAGGGGTTGACGTCCCCTTGCTGGGGCAGATTCCGCTGGATCCTGCCGTTCGCGAGGGCGGCGATCAGGGCGAGCCCGTAGTGCTCAGCGCTCCGGAATCCGAGGCCGCGCAGGTGCTGCGGGACGTGGCGCAGAGGCTCGTTTCCTAGAGGGTCGCGTCCTCGGGACTCGTTTCCTCGGGGCTTTATCTCCGAGGGGGTTGTTGCCACCACACTCGTCGAGCGAGAGCCTGGTTGCGCTAGAACTCCCAGGTCACCACGAGTGGCGCGTGGTCTGACCATCTCCCCGCGCGATCCGCCGCTTTGTCCACGGTGGCCTGGGTGGCAGCGGGGGCAAGTGCCGGATTGGCGAGTTGATAATCAATGCGCCATCCTGAATCATTGGCAAACGCTTGCCCACGCCAACTCCACCACGTGTATGGCCCGTCCACGTCCGGATGCAGTGCCCGGGCGGTGTCCTGCCAGCCTTGCTCGTCGATCCACTGAGTGACATAGGCCCGCTCCTCGGGCAAGAAACCCGCGTGCGTTTGGTTGGTTCGCCAGTTCTTGATGTCTCTCTTGGTGTGCGCAATATTGAGGTCCCCCGCCACGAGCGTGGGGGTAGGAGACGTGGCCAGGTCAGCCAGGCGCTGCGTGGTCCTATCCAGGTGGGCATACTTGGCCTCCATGCTGGCCTCGTAGCCCGGATAGTTATTGCCAGAATGCAGATAGGCCGAGGTGACCGTGAGCACACCGGTGGGTGCGTGCGGGACGTCAATGTCCGCTTCCAGCCACCTGCCGGTATCCACTGGAGGCTCCTCGCCGGCGTCTGGGGTGGCGGGGTGGACGCCCGCGCGTGTGTCTGCGATAGGGAGTTGGGAGACCACGGCCACCCCGGCTCTGCCCTTGATAGCGCACTCGCTGACCGCCACGTGCCAACCGTCCTGGCCAGGGAAAAACTCTTCGACGATTGTTGCAGGTGCCCGAGTTTCCTGGAGAAGCACAATATCCGGTTTGCGAGTGCTCAGCCAATCGCCCATGCCATTGCGCATGGCGGCCCGAATACCGTTGACGTTGACTGAAGCGATGGTGAGAGTCATGCCGCGCATTCTCTCACACACCTATGACACAGAACCCTCAGTGCCCCGACGATCCTGTGGAGGTCTCCCGTGGTGTTCTCGTCGAAACCCTTTACGAGTTTCGACTCCCTTACCGACTGAAACCCGGCTCTGGGGCAAAGAAAACAGTGCCGATGTGAACTGTTTTCTATGGTGTGACCTGCGGTAATGGAGTTGTTCCTACAGTGGTCTTGTGTTGAAACCAGTATTGAAAGTGTTATCGAAAACAGTGTTGAAAGCGTTTTCGATGTTAGGCGAGTTGAAGAGCGACAACGTACATCGCGGAAGAACCATTGTTGTAGCA
>JAIRQO010000041.1 GCA_031256435.1 Cellulomonadaceae bacterium | reverse complement strand
CTATTCTGCGTGAGTGGGAGGCCCTGGGTGAGATTCTGCGATTCCACTTCGTTTCGCGCAGAATGACGGGGTTCGGGTGGTTGAGCCAGGTGGCCGGAGGCCACCGGCGGCGTCGTCCTGAGCCTGACGAAGGGTCGAAACCCCCGGCAGGGGGTTAGCCCTGTGGAATGGCGGGGATTTCCTGGGGGAGGTACCAGAGCATGTCACGGTTGAGAACGTCCTCAATGGCCGCGTCATCCTCAGGGTGAGTCAGCGCCGCCTGAACATCGGCGATGGCCGCGGGTTCATCCACGTGGATGGCCGTCACGGTGGCCTGCGGAATAGCCGCCGGAATGGTCACTGCTGCAGGCGAGGTGTCCTTTGCATCGTCGTCGGAGGAAGAACTCATCCCTGCGACGAGCCCGTCCGGAACCTCCACGCTGATGATGACACGCAGTGGCGGAGCCGCAGGAGTTGCCGCAATGGCGCTGAGGCTGAGGAAAGAAGCCTCCACAAACGCTTGCCATTCGAGTTCTTCCTCACCCTCATCCGGAAGCGCCGCACTGAGCCGCTGTGTCACGGCGCAAGCCTGGCCTGCGGGAACGGTCCATAAGCCGCGGGAATCCACGTGATCAAGATCGCCAAACGAGGCAGGGACATAGAGGAGCATGGCCTGATCTTAGCGGTAGGTGGCGCGCATTGCCGGTGCCGTCTCACATAGTGAGACGCCTCCGCCGCGAATCGGCGGCCTGCGGAATCCTTGTGGCGCGCCATTGCCCACTCGTCATCAACCGCACACCATCACCGGCACCAGCACCATCACCAGCACACCATCCCCATGGGAGGAATCCGTGACACACGTAGATATCATTCGTACCGATCGCTCCGTCGATCCCCACCATGCCGCTTCTCATGCGCCTGCTCATGGCAGCGCTCGTGCCAGCGCTCGCCGGGGGTGCGCTGGAGTACCCTGTACCAGCCCGGTTCGGCTCGATGCGGTACCCGCAGGGCCAGGACTCGGGCGTACTGGGGCCACGCGGCGGGGAGAACTCCTGCTGTGCCCACCTCGGCGGCACCTGGCCCGTGCCTCTCCGGGAACGGGATGTGAGCACCACCCTTCACCAGGGCAGCACGGTTATTCAGCGCACCGCGGTTCAGCACCGGGGAATGGGCGGCACTCGCGCTCTATGCATTTCCCGGAACCGAGCCTCCTCACCCGCGCTCGCAGACCGTCCCAGCATTCCGATCCCACGCCGTGGTGCAGTTCCATCATGCGCGCTGCCCTGGAGGTCTCCCAGGGAATCCGGCCGATGTCCCACATTTCCCACTGGCTGACACCGGCGATGATCAACGCCGTGCACGAGCACCGCAGGACGTCCCATCGCCATGGCATCCATCCCGCTGTGTCCCAATCTGCGCAGTCCCGTCCTGCGTCGTCCCAGCCTGCGGCGGCATCGTCGCAAGAACCCGACGATGCGTGGGAGGCCGGTTACCTCCACAGGCCGATGCAGATTCGGAGAGCCTGGGTGGACAGGGATGGGGACACGGCGGAAGCCACCGTGGTGGTGGAGGATGAGGATCGGGTGCGCGTGGCCGCCGCCGCACTGGAGATTCATCGGGGCGCGTGGCGATTTACAGCCCTTGAACTGGGGTAAGGGTCACGGTGGGCCACGATCACTCCGCGCTCCGGGCTAGGCCCAGGCCGCTCGCTGGGCCGGCCTACGCCGCCAGCCTCATGCCGCCAGATCCGGCAGGCTCAACCGCACCGTGGCGCCCGATCCCACGGGGGCGTCCACCACCTCCACCGTGCCTCCGTGGAGTTCAGCCGCCCACCTCACAATCGCCAAGCCGATGCCGGTGCCTCCGCTTCCTCGGGGCCGCGAGCCCGTGTTGAAGCGCTCAAACACTTGAGCGCGTTCTTCCTCGGGGATGCCCGGGCCTTCATCGCTCACGTCCACCCACGTTCCGGTGTTGCACGGAGTCCTCTGGGCTGCCAGGGTGATGCGTCCTCCGCGCGGCGAGTGCTTGATGGCGTTGGTCACTAGGTTCAGAATGATCTGCCGGATGCGCTCCTCGTCCGCCACCACCGTGAGATCATCGGGAGCCACCTCCACCAAGTACCGCAGGTCCTTGGCGGCGTCCGTCATGGCGAGTTCATGGGCGCAATCCTCCAGGAAATCACCCACGGGGATCACGGTCATGTCCAACCCGGAGGCTCCGGCGTCCTGCCGGGATAGGTCAAGGAGATAGGCGATGAGCCGCGTCAGGCGAGCGGTGTGATCAAGCGCAGCGTTAAGCGTGGCTGGCGTAGCCGGGGTGACCCCGTCCGCCATGTTTTCGAGTTGCGCCTGGAGTGCCGTGACTGGTGTGCGCAGTTCATGGGACACGTTGGCAATGAGGTCTCGGCTGGTGGGGTCGATGCTGCGGGGCACTGGCGGAAGCATCCCAGCGGGAACGGCAACCGGAGCAGACTCAGGAGTGGCTACAGGAGCACCCTGCGGCAGAGCACCCAGCGGCGCCAGTTCAATCGTCTCGTCCATTACTCGCTCGGTGGCTCAAACGCGTACCCCACACCATGGACGGTGCGAATCAGGCCCGCTCCCAGCTTCCGGCGTAGCGCTTTGATGTGCGAATCCACCGTGCGTGTTCCCGAGGCGTCAATCCAATCCCACACCTCGGCCAGTAACTTCTCGCGGGTCAACACCGTGTGAGGTGAGGCGGCGAGCATCACCAGGAGGTCAAACTCGGTGGGGGTGAGGTGGATTTCCTCGCCGTCCCGGTGAACCCTGCGCTGCGCCTGGTCAATGGCGAGATCCCCAAAGGTCACCACGGGAACAGGTGCTTGCGCCCGCTGGCCAGCCGCTGCCGTGTGCTGCGCTCGTCGAAGGAGCGCCTTGCACCGGGCCACCAACTCACGCATGGAGAACGGCTTGGTCATGTAATCATCGGCCCCCACTCCCAAACCGATGAGCATGTCCGTTTCGTCGTCCCGCGCAGTGAGCATCAGAATGGGCGTGGGCCAATGCGCGTGAATGCGCCGGGTGACTTCCAAACCGTCAATGCCGGGGAGCATGACGTCAAGAACAATCAAGTCAGGCTGCAACCGCGCCGCAGCATCCACGGCGGTCAGGCCGTCACCGGCCACTTCTACATGCCAGCCCTCGGCGACGAGACGTTGAGCCACCGCGGTGGCAATGGTGGGTTCATCCTCGACGACGAGGATGGTGGTCTTCGTCATGGCCATACTGTCCCACGCCGTGGGCGGGCCGCGATTCAGGCACGCCGCGCCAGGCTGGCTACGGCACCACGCTCATGGCGTTGCGGCGCGGTGTCATGGCACTGTGTCATGACACTAGGGCGCGGTGATGCGGGAGTTGGAGCCGAAATCTTGCCGGAAGGACGTGCCCGTGGCGGCGATTTCCCGCTCATACGCGTCCCGCCACCCCAAGTACGGCGTGTTGGCTAGCGATTCGTTGGAAAACCGCCAATCGTCGGTGAGTTCGGTGACGCAGAAGTCCGGGATTTGCAGTTCCGTCACGGGCCCAGCGCGCTCACATTCGGCAATGATGAGCGGCCAGTTGTCTCCGCCAAACACATCAATGGACCACCCGTCGGCCCCAATCCACGCGGCATAACGGGTTTTCACAATCGGTGCTCCGCCCCGGGACATGAGTTCCACGGCCACGCGTGGATCGATGTCACGCTCGGCCTCATACCGCGTGCCACCCGTGGACGGTCCTTTGACCGTCACGGAAGCAAAGTTCATCTCCTCGGCATGCCGGTGCAGTACCGTGCGCGCGCACGAATCTTCATCAAGGTTGGCGTCTACCTGAGTTGCCAGGGCGCGAACTCTCAGCGCATATCCGGCATCTGCCAGGTAATACGATTGGACAATGAGCGTGGGTGAATCGCGGTAGATCTGGGGAATCTCCCAGGCAAAGAAGCGCCGTTCAAACTCAAAGTCTCCAAAGCCAGATTCGTCGATCATGCCGTGCTCACCGATCCTGCCTTGCTCGCCAATCGTTCCCGATGCTCCTGGTGGACACCGCTACGGCGCGATGCCGGGGATACTTCGGCAGGTCATAGTCGTTGGTGAATGTCCTCACGCGCATAGGCTCCATGGGTGGAGTCTAGGGCGGTGAAGGGTGCTGGCTGTCCGTCTGGCGGGGTGTTCGGCGCCTCTGACGCGGGGTGCGTGCTGTGCGGCGTCCGATGGTGCGTAAGGTGCGCCCATGACCTCCTATGATGCGGTTCCCCACCCTGAACCTGCTGAGGCCGGTGGCGTGCTGGCTGGTGATGACGTGGTGGCTGGTGATGGCGGTGCGGCCCGTGACGCTGGTGTGGCTGACGTGACGGGTGCAACGGTGCTGGAGTTCCGCGATGTTGTGGTCAAACGCAGTGGACGCACCATCCTGGACATCCCGCAGTGGCAGGTGAGAGACGGTGAACGATGGCTCATCTTTGGGCCCAACGGTGCCGGGAAAACCACGGCCATCACGCTGGCCGCCGCGCGTGGTTTCCCCACCTCCGGAACGGTAGACGTCCTGGGTGAACGCCTTGGACGTGTTGACGTGCGCGATCTCCAGCAGCGCATCGGGCTTTCGTCGATCGCCCTGGCGGATCATCTTCCCTTCGGCGAGTCCGTTCTCAACGTGGTACTCACCGCCGCGTGGGGTGTGACGGGCCGTTGGCGCGAGCAGTACTGCGATGTTGATGTGGCCCGAGCCCACGCCTTGCTGACTGTGTTTGGGATGGACGCGATGGCCGAGCGCACCTACGGAACGCTTTCCGGGGGAGAGCGCAAACGTGTTCAGGCTGCCCGCGCCCTGATGACCGATCCGGAGTTGCTTCTGCTGGATGAACCAGGCGCTGGATTGGACCTGGGCGGGCGTGAAGAGTTGGTTGCGGCGTTGGACGGGTTGGCCGGAGATGCGGCCTCGCCCGTGATGGTGCTGGTCACCCACCATGTGGAGGAGATTCCGCCCGGGTTCACTCACATGCTGCTGCTCGCCGAAGGGCAGGTCCACGCCGCCGGAACGCTGGATGATGTGATGACGGATGAGAACCTCACCGCAGCGTTTGGGACCCCGTTAGTGGTGGGGAAAATCGACTCACGCTGGATGGCCCGCGCCGACACCGGAGCCCCCCGCCGCCGCAGACACTAGACCATTCCCCACCCGCGCGGGAGTCTATCGCAGGGCCCAGAAGGCTACGGCGCTGGCGGCGGCCACATTCAGCGAATCTACGCCTCCGGCCATGGGAATGCGCACGGTGACATCGGCGGCGTGCAACGTTCGCGGTGCCAGGCCATCACCTTCAGTGCCGAGGACCACGGCGAGTTTCTCCGGCGGGTTCGCCGCAAATTCGTCGAGCGTGACGGACTGATCGCTCAGTGCTAGAGCGGCCACCACAAACCCGGCATCCTGGAGTTCAGCCATGCCGCCGGGCCAGGTGGTGAGCCTGGTCCACGGTACCTGGAAAACCGTCCCCATGGACACACGCACGCTGCGGCGATACAACGGATCGGCACATCGGGGGGTGATGAGCACGGCATCAAACCCCAGGGCAGCGGCGCTGCGGAACGCAGCCCCCACGTTGGTGTGATCCACAATGTCCTCGAGGATCGCGATTCTCCGTGCAGCCTGGCCACCACCCGCAAGTACTTCGGCCACGGAGGGCAGTGCGGGCCGATGCATGGCCGCCAAGGCTCCACGATGCAGATGGAATCCGGTGATGTCCTGGAGTACCGGTTCGGATGCCACAAACACGGGCGTATCCGGGGGGATGAGCCCGGGATCAGCCAGGACATCCGCCAGGGAATCCAACCACTTCTCCGCCATGAGCAAGGACCGTGGCCGGTGGCCCGCCGCCAATGCTCGTCGAATCACCGCTGAGGACTCCGCCATATAAAGCCCCTCGGCGGGTTCCCGCACGGATCGCAGGTGAACGTCTTTGAGATCGGTGTAATCGCTCAGGCGCTCATCATCAGGCGTGCCGATGGGGATGATGGTCATGCAGAACGTCGAATACTGCCCGTGTTTGCTGCCACCTCACGGATCACGGCAGCAGCCGGGTCCGGAGGTTGTGCGGCCTCGGTGGCAATGGCTGGGGCATCAAACTGGGATTGGTACAACCGTGCATAGGCTCCGCCGTCGGCAAGGAGCGAGTCATGGTTGCCCGTTTCCACAATGTCACCGTCTTCCATGACCACAATGGTGTCAGCGTCACGAATGGTGGACAGGCGGTGGGCGATCACAAAGGACGTCCGCCCGCTTCTCAACGCGTTCATGGCCTGCTGGACCAGGACCTCGGTGCGGGTGTCCACCGAGGAGGTGGCCTCGTCCAACACCAGAATGTCCGGCGAGGAGAGGAAGGCCCGCGCGATGGTCAAGAGTTGCTTCTCACCTACGGAGAGGGAGCCACCAGAATCGTCGAGCATGGTGTCATAGCCGTCCGGCAGAGTCCGGACAAACGGATCCACGTGGCAGGCTTGTGTGGCATCGAGGAACTTCTCTTCCGGGATGTCACCTTGGACGCCGTACATCAGGTTTTCGCGGATGGTGCCCTTGAAGAGCCACGTGTCCTGGAGGACCATGCCCACGCAATCGCGCAGATCATCACGCGTCATGGTGCGAGTGTCCACTCCATCCAGCGTGATGGTGCCGGAATCAATCTCGTAGAACCGCATGAGCAAGTTCACCAGCGTGGTTTTGCCGGCGCCCGTGGGTCCCACAATGGCCACCGTGTCACCAGGGTTTGCCACCAAGTTGAGGTCTGTGATGAGGGGCTTGTCCGGCACGTACTGGAATTTGACGTGACTGAACTCCACCCGGCCTTGAACCGTGGCGAGGGTGGCGGGGTCAGCCGGATCAGCGCTCTGCTCGGGAGCATCAAGTAACTCAAAGACGCGCTCGGCTGATGCTACTCCGGATTGCAGGAGGTTCATCATGGAGGCAATCTGGCTCAGCGGCTGGGTGAACTGCCGTGAATACTGGATGAACGCTTGAACATCACCAATGGACAGCTGCCCGTGAGCCACCCGTAGGCCACCCACCACAGCGATCATCACGTAGTTCAAGTTGGAGATGAAGCCCATGACGGGTTGGATGGTTCCCGAGATGCGCTGCGCCTTGTTGGACGCCTCAAAGAGTGCCCCGTTTTCTTGCGCAAACTTCTCGGCGCTCGCAGCCTGCTGTCCGTACACCTTGACTAGGTCATGGCCCGTGTACATTTCCTCGATGTGTGCGTTGAGGCGCCCGGTAGCAGCCCACTGTTCCACAAACTGCGGCTGGGACTTCTTGGCAATGCGCGTCACCACAAAGACGGACAGGGGCACGGTCACCAGGGCAATGAGGGCCAGAATCCAGGAGATCCAGAACATCATAGCCAGTACTCCCACCACGGTGAGCGCTGAGGTGATGAGTTGCGAGAAGGTCTGCGTGGTGGTTTGGGCCACGTTGTCAATGTCATTGGTCACGCGCGAGAGGATGTCACCGCGTTGGTGCTGGTCAATGTAGCTCAAGGGGACGCGGTTGAGCTTTTCTTCAATGTTGTTGCGCAGGCGACGCATGGTGTTCTGAACGGCTTGGGTCATGATGCGGTTCTGGATCCATCCAGCCAGGAAGCTGGCCACGTAGAGGCCCACCACCACCATGATGATCTGGCCCAGGCGGGTGAAGTTCACCCCTTGGCCCACCACAATGCCGTCCATTCCGGCAATCATGTCCGCCATTTGCTTCATTCCGGCTTGGCCGCTGTCACGCATTCCGGCAAGAACCTGTTCCATGGGCGTGCCCGCAGGAACACCTTGGGCGGCAAGCATCTTGCCGATGACCCCTTCAAAGAGCACGTTGGTGGCGTGCCCCAGGATGCGGGGTCCCATCACGGATAGGGTCACGGAAACGATGCCCAGAATAACCATGGCCGAGAGCCGGAGACGCTCGGGCTTCATGACCTCCAAAAGGCGTTTGATGGTTCCGCCAAAATCTTGGGCTTTGGCTACGGGTGCGCCGCGCCCTGCGCCGAAGGGGCCGCCTCCGCCGCCCCCTCCGGGTCCTCGTCCGCCGCCGGCTGGTGCTGGTCTGGAGTTGCTCATTGCTGGGCCTCCTCGAGGGACATCTGGGAAGAGACAATTTCCTGGTACGTCTCGTTGCCGTCCAAGAGTTCTTGGTGGGTACCTTCACCCACTATTCGTCCGTGTTCTAGTACCAGGATGTTGTCCGCGTCCTTGATGGTGGACACGCGCTGGGCCACAACGATCACCACGGCGTCTCGCGTGCGTGGCTTCAGTGCGGCTCGGAGTTTGGCGTCCGTGGAGTAATCCAGGGCGGAGAAACTGTCATCAAAGAGGTAGATCTTGGGCTCGCGCACCACGGCGCGTGAGATGGCTAGGCGTTGACGTTGGCCTCCCGAGAAAGTGGTTCCGCCCTGGGCCACCTCGGCCTCTAGTTTGTCTGGCAGTGCCTCAATGAAGTCCTTGGCTTGTGCTACTTCCAGGGCTTGCCACATTTGATCGTCGGTGGCGTCATGCTTGCCGAACTGCAGGTTACTTGCCACGGTCCCGCTGAACAGATACGCCTTCTGGGGAACCAGTCCAATGATGGAGCACAAGTCAGCGGTGGCCATGTCCTTGATGTTGATGTCATCCACAAAGATGTCCCCAGCGGTGGCGTCCGCCAACCGCGGAATGAGGCCAAGAAGGGTGGTTTTCCCGGAACCGGTGGACCCGATGATGGCCGTAGTGGTTCCGGGGGCGGCGGTGAAACTGACATCGCTCAGTACGGGTGCGTCAGCGCCCGGGTACCGGAATTCCACATTGTCAAAACGGAGTTTACCTGTGGGTCCGTTCCCGTTGCTGAAACTGGCAAGCGCCGGGGGATTGGACGGCTCCACCACGGAAATCTTCCGGTCAAACACGGCACCAATACGATCCGCCGCCACGGCAGCACGAGGAACCATGATCATCATCATGGTGCTCATCATCACAGCCATCAGGATGTACATGAGGTACGTGAGGAAGGCTGTCATCTGACCAATCTGCATGTCTCCAGAATCAATCCGGTGTCCACCAAACCAAATCACGGAGACGCTGGAAAGGTTCATCACCAGCATCACTACGGGGAAGGCCAAGGCCATGAGGCGCCCGGTGGCCAATTGGGTTTTGAACAGATCCGTGTTAGCCAGATCAAAACGCTCTTCCTCGGTCCGCTCCCGGACAAAGGCTCGAATCACGCGCATACCCGTGATCTGCTCGCGCAGAACGCCGTTGATGTTGTCAATTTTGCCTTGCATGGATTGGAAGTACGGCATCATGCGCCACATGATCAGGCCCATGGAGATGCCGAGCACCGGAACAATCACCAGCAGGAGCGCTGAGAGTTCCACGTCCTCACGCATGGCCATGATGAGGCCACCGATGAGCATCATGGGAGCCATGATCATGATGGTGAAGAACATGAACACCACCATTTGGACTTGCTGCACGTCATTAGTGGTGCGGGTGATGAGCGAGGGTGCTCCAAACTTGCCTACGTCCCGTTCAGAGAACGCCTGTACTTTGTCAAAGAGGTCATGACGAAGATCCCGCCCAAAACTCATTGCGGCCCGGGCTCCGAGGAACACGGCAATGATGGAGCAGATCACCTGTGCGATGGACACAATGAGCATCCTGCCGCCGGTGGACCAGATGTAGCCCACATCGCCCTGGGTGACACCGTTATCGATAATGGCGGCGTTCAGGGACGGAAGATAGAGCGAGGCGAGTGTTTGGACAAGTTGCAACACCATGAGGAGAGCAACCGCACCAAAGTACGGCCGAAGGTAGGTACGGGCCAGTTTGAACAGCATGAGGCGTCCTTATCTAGCGGACATGGTTGATACCAGTGTGGTACCTTCCGGGGTCCGCTGCTGTCTGTGGCGATCTGTGGCGCAGGGTTGGATGGGTGCTACCGTGTGCGCGTGCCACGGTCTTCCTATGTTCTTGCTGCCCTTGCAGCGGCTGCTGTCCCAGAGATTGACGTCCGAAGCGTGAGGGTTGTCAGCGCCCCTGCGGGATGTGACGCCGCGGTGATCACTGATGGAGACGGCCACGAATGGGTGGTCCGCGCTCCGTCCACGGTCAGGGCCGGTGTGGCCTTGGAGGCCGAAATGACTCTCCTGGAGTCCTTGGAGATTTTCCGGGAGGAAGGCAAGGTGGAGTTTGAGGTTCCCCACATTGCGGGGTGGGCAGATCTTCCTGAAGGTGGGCGTGTGGTGGTTCACAAGCCACTTCCGGGAGTGCCGGTGGATCCCGGCACGCTGCGTCCGGGTCCTGGGCCAGCGGCAGAGATTGCCCGAACTATCGCTTCTATCCATGAACTTCCTTCTGGTTTCATTGAGGCAGCAGGGCTGCCGGTGTATAACGCTGCCGAGTGCCAACAACGTCACGTATCGGAGATTGACGAAGCCGCCGCCACGGGAAAGGTGCCCGCTGCATTGCTCCGACGATGGGAGGCTTCGTTGGAAAACGTTGCTCTCTGGCGTTTCCAACCCGTCCCGATTCACGGGGACGTGGCACCAGAGAACGTCCTGATGCGAGGCGGTGGAGTGGCGGCTATTACCGGGTGGGGTGAAGCACGGCTAGCCGATCCCGCAGAGGACCTTGCGTGGCTGGTGGCCTCGGCACCCGCAGAGGTAACGGACACGTTTCTTGAGGCCTACCAGATGCGCCGGTCAGAGATGCGCGACCCTCACTTTGCCGAGAGGATTCACCTACTCGGTGAACTAGCCCTTGCGCAGTGGTTGCTCTACGGAGTGCGAAGTTCTCAAGACGATGTGGTGAATGAAGCCGTGGCGATGCTTGAGGAACTTAGTGAAGCGGTGGCTGACGGTGGCTGATGAGGTCCACGAGTTCCTCCTCTGTATGTAGGTGGGTGGGATGAACCGTCTCACCTGTGGCGGCGTAGTAGAAGGCGGCCTGAACCGAGGAGAGCGGAATCCCTTTCCATCGTGCCCAGGCAATGCGGTACACCGCTAATTGGATTTCACGTGCCGTGCGGTCTGCCGCCGTGCGGGGCGGATGACCCGTTTTCCAGTCCACCACGGTGACATGGGGTGGAGTGCCTGGCGAATCCTGGGGACCGTCCGGGAAAACGGCGTCAATCTTGCAACTGATCATGATCCCTCCCAGGGGAACCGAGATCGCTTGTTCTACAGCCAGGGGGGAGAGGTGATACCACGGTGACTCCTGGAATCGCTTCTTCAGAGCTTCGAGGGTGTCATCCGCCGTGGGATCTGGAATTCCGTGGAGACCGTCAAGGTCTTCGAAGTTGAAGAGGGCGCTCGGAGCGGTGTAGTGCTGCTCCACCCATTCGTGGAATGTGGTTCCCCGGCGCGCTGCCACTGTTGGTTCAACGGGAACGGGACGCCGGAGTTGGCGAGCATACTCGTCGGAATTGGCGGCAAGTGAGACGAGTCCCGACGCACTGATGCGTTGGGGAAGATGAACGGCGTTGTCCAGGCTTGCGTGGCGTTCAGCCAGCAAGAGCTGTGCCGTTTCCACTAACTCCGCGGCCCGGCTGTCCAGCGCGTGCGCAGATGTGCCAGGCTCAGGAGTGCCAGGCCCAGGAGCGCCGGATCCAGGAGTGCCAGGCTCAGCGGTGCCGGGTCCAGGAGTGCCGACCAGGTGTGACTGTGCCATGGCGAGGCGCACCTGGGCTGCAGCCCGCAGATGAACGGTGTTGTGTGCCGTTTCAGCGCTATCACCACGCGGCCAGATTGCCGTGGCCACCTCTCCGGCACTGGGATTTATCCCTCCCTCTTCAGGACTGGCTGCCCAGCCATCGGGCGAGACAATGCTGGCATCCACGAGTTCAAGGAGGAACGGGGAGAGTTTCTTGGACGTTTTCTGCGTATCCCACCAGTGGCTGGTGAGAAGCAGTTCGTGACGGGCGCGCGTGAAAGCCACATAGGCAAGCCGCCGCTCCTCAGCCAGTTGATGTTCCCCATTGAGCGCTCTGAACTCTTCAGCCGCATTGGTGAGTTCCTTGACCGTGGTGGCATTCCGCCAATCGAAAACAGGGAGATCCGCTGAATCGCCTCGGAGGGGGTAGGGCAGGGTTCCCCTATCCGTCAGCCACCCGGAGTCCTTGCGCAGACCGTCCCTGGTGGCCTTGCTGGACGGCAGGGTGCCGTCGGCAAGGCCGGGCACGGCCACTACATCCCACTCCAATCCCTTGGCAGCGTGGACAGTCATCAGTTGGATGGCGTTCGGATCGAGTTCATGGAGGGGCAGTTCCAGTCCACGTTCGCGATCCTGGGCGGATTCAAGGTAGGCCAAGAATCCTGTGATGCTGGGGTGGTCTGCAGACGAGGCGAAAGACGATGCCACGGTCCGGAAGGCATCAAGGTGATCTCTGCCCTCGCGAAGGGTAACTTCCACATCGAGTCCCAACGCGCGCTCTGCCGCAATGACAATCTCCGGTAACGAGAGCGACGTCAGGTTTCGTAGTGACCGAAGCACCAGGCTAATCTCAGTGAGCCGTCGGATTCCTTCGTGGCTGATCTGACGGGCACTCGTGGATTGGTACCGGGTCAAGGTGGAGGAATTATCCGTGAGGGAATCGAGTGCGTCAACGATGGACCGCGCATCTACCTCGTCCCCCTCGAGGACGTCGGCATCCACATTGTCCCTCTCTAGGACATTGGCATCCACCCCGCCACCCTCGCGGATGCTGGCGTCAGCATCCTGGTGAGTGTCAGGTTCTTGGTCAGTGCCACCAGCAACCTGATCCTGGATCTTGGCCACAAACGAGGAGAAGGCTCCTAAGGCATGAAGATCGCTGACGCCAATGTTCCAGCGTGGACCGGTGAGGAGCCTCATGAGGGAGTCCCCGCGTGATGGATCGGCCGAGGTGGTCAGCAGCGCCACGATGTCCTGGATCTCAGGAGCGTTGAGTAATCCGCCCAGTCCCACCACCTCAACGGGGAGACCGGCTTTCCGCAATGCCGCAGCCATGGTGGGGAACTGAGAACGCTTGCGGCACAATACGGCGGCACTGCCGGATTCCCATCGCTGGGCCAACCATTGCGCAACACTGTCCGCTTCATCCTGAGCAGTGAAGGACACCATGGCAGTAACTGCTCCCTGAGGTGCCCCAGGCCGAGCCGCGAGTTCCGGTACGTCAACTGCCATGCCGGATCTGAGGTCTGATGCCGTGACATTCGCCGCACCCAAGATGCTGACATCATTGCGCCAGGATGTGCTCAGCGTCAGCACGGCACACGGGGTGCCATCAGCACGGGGGAAGCGCGTGGGGAAACGCGTGAGTCCGCCAGCGGAAGCACCACGCCAACCGTAGATTGACTGGTGTGGATCTCCCACGGCCGTCACGGGGTGTCCGTTGCCAAACAGGCCTGCAAGAAACTCGATTTGGGCGGTGGAGGTGTCCTGGTACTCGTCAAGCAACACCACCTCATACCGCTCTCGTTCCAGTGCTCCCACAGCCGGGACTTCCCGTGCGAGCCTTGCGCCGAGGGCAATTTGATCTCCAAAATCGATGTACTCCAACTCCCGTTTCCTGGCCCGGAATCTCTCAACCAGGGTGAGCATCGCGCTGCGATCCGCAATGGGTGCAAGGAGTTTGTCAAGTTCAGTGCGTGACGTCTGCCGTGCGGCAAAGGGAAGGGAGTTGGCGTTGGATACAAAGCGATCTACGAATGTCCCCACATCTTCGGGGCTCACAAGGTGTTCAGATATCTGTCCGCTGAGGGCTATGACTGCTCTGATGACCGTGGATGACGAGGAATCAATGCCCAAGTCCTCGGTACACGATTCCACCACATCCGAGGCCAGTTGCCAGAGGCCGGCCTCGGTCAGAAGCCGCGAATCAGGCTCGATTCCCAGGCGTAGTCCGTGGTCTCGTACCAGCGATCCGGCGTAGGCGTTGTAGGTGGCCACGGTGGGACGCAGCACACCATCGAACGCCGTTTCAGAAGCCGCTCCTGCCATCCCGCCCACGGCTTCGTCGAGTTGTTTCAGACGCGCACTGACGCGGGCCAGCAACTCGCCCGCCGCTTTCTTGGTAAAGGTCAGCCCAAGAAGTTTTTCCGGTGCTACAAGACCGTTGGCAATCAGGTACACCACGCGCGCTGCCATCGTTTCCGTTTTCCCTGACCCGGCACCAGCCACCACAAGGAAGGGTTCCAGCGGAGCCTCGATCACGGCGATTTGTTCGGCAGTGGGCTGATGGGCCTGCCCGAGTAACCGTGAGATATCCAGCGCGGACCAGCGCAACTGCGGGGTAGTGGTTGTCAATGTCATGAGGTCACCTGGATTCCTTGGTCTTGCAGCGGGCATGAGTTCCGCACCGAGCACATGGAGCAATACTGGTTGTCACGGGCTTCAAACTCGGCGCACGCCATGGTGTCTGCGGCCTCGGTCACGAGGGTGCGCGCCCACGTGGGATCGTCGGAATCTTGCAGCGATTTTTGGAACCTCTCAGAAACCTTGGCGGCTGTGGTGCCCACGTAGACCAGGCTCCCACCAGCGCACCGGGTGCCGGGCGGGAGTCCGAATCCGCCACTCTCAATGGCCACCTGGTAGGCACCCAGTTGTGGGTGAACTCCAGCCTCCGCCACGGATACCGCTTGTTTGCCGGTTTTCAGGTCAACCACACGGACCGAACCATCTCCGCAATCCTCGATCCGGTCAATCTTTCCGCGCAACCTGGCCCTTCCCACATCCACGCTAAAACCTGCCTCCAGACCTAAGGAGTCGGGCCGATCCGAGCCCTCGGGAACTACCGCGGGTGGACGCGCCGTGGCGAGATACTGCGCTAAACGGGTGATCAGGAGATCGGCGCGTTTTCGGAGCGCGATGGTTTCCCACCCTGGTTTGAGCCCAAGTTCTGCAAACCGTTGGTCAAGCGAGGCCTGGAGTTCGCCTAGGGTTCCTTGAGGGTGCTCCTCAGCGATGGAGTGAATGAGGCTACCCAGCGTTTGGGCCGAGGCATCAGCACGAACCCCGCCTGCGCTTTCCAGCGCCCACCGTAGGGGACACGTATGGACTGCCTCCACTTTGGAGGGAGAGACAGGAACCGTCTCCCCAGGTTCCCACAGCGGTTCCTCGCTGGACTGCGCCCTGACCCCGTACCACGTGGAGGGATCGGCTTCCACAACCCCTTCTCGAGCAAGATCGGCTAAGAACCGGGCCGCCCACGGGACTGTGTCAAATGGTGTACCGTCCAAGGGAGTCCCGTCACCGCCCAACGCGTCACCAGCCAACCCATCACCGGGCCCTCCCTGGTGAGCCACACCCGAGTCCTGCGCCAGCAGCCCACGCGCCTCCGTCACCACGCCACGCAGGTCAAAGGGCGTCCCAACGGTCACGCGCCGGGAGTCGAGCCCACTTTCCGAGAAGTGAGGTTCCTCCACCAGGTCACACAAGACGCTGGGACTGTCATCCTCGCTATCCACTGCGGTGACCAGAAGCGTGGACCGCGCTCTCGAAACCGCCAGGGCAAAGGCCCGTATCTCATCGGCAAGAACGGCCTCACGTGCCTGCCTTCCTGGTGTTTGAGCGGAATCGCTCCGTCCAGAAAGCAACTCCACCAGGGCTTCGGAGCCGAGCAGCGAATCGCGAAGCCGAAGGTCTGGCCACACTCCCTCCTGCACGCCGGCAACCACTACCAGTTCCCATTCTCGGCCAGCAGCCCCCGCCGGGGTGAGTGCTGCCACTTCACTGATGCCCGAGGATGATGACGCTAATGAATCAGCAGGAAGATCCTGGGAGCGGAGGTACTCCACAAAGGCACTGGGTGCCGCGCCAGGCGTGCGGTCCACATAGGTCTCTGCGGCCCTGAAGAGCGCCATGACCGCATCCAAGTCTCGATCCGCCCGGGAACCGGCGCTTCCTCCAGCAAGCGCCTGGGCCCGCCATACATCCGCCAATCCCGTAGCCGCCCAAATAGCCCACAGGATGGTTTGCACCGTGGCACCCGGAGCCTTCGCGGCTTCACCTCCAGCCTCAAGGACCCGGGACACGGCCGTAGGAGCCTGCCGGAGGTGACGCGGCACGGAACGTGGCCCTTCCGGCTCAGTCAAGATCTCAACAACGAGGGCGTCCGAGTTTCGCCCACCACCGTGAGCCAACTCCAAGGCCCGCAGGGCTCGCCTGAGGCGCCGCATTCCCACAGCGTTCAATCCGCCCACAGGGGAGCACAACAGTGATACGGCCGATTCCACGTTGTGATCCTCCTCAGGATCGGTAGTGAGGCTCCATTCCAGAGCCCGCAACAGCGGAATCACGGCTGGTTCCTCTCGCAACGGAACATCGGACCCCAGCAACCCCACGGGGACGGACGCTGCGATGAGGTCACGGCGAATTGCGGTTAAATGAGAGGTACTCCGGGTGATGACCGCCATGTCTCGCCATTCGATGCCATCAACCAAGTGCGCCTTGCGCAGTTCGCGAGCAATCCAGGCCGATTCTTGGCCACTGTTCCCCACAATCGCAACACGGCCCGCAGGCTCGGCATTCACCGCTCCCTCCGAGGCCACCACGTCCATTCCCTCCGGGGGTGCCACCGATCCCACCATTCCCTCCGGGGCCATCACCTCCATCCGTCGATGCCGCACGGTGCCCACAGCGGGTACGCGCGCGATAACGCGTTCGGTAACCTGCCGCAGACCGCTTCCCTGCCGCCAGGATGTCCCCAGTGGCATCACCGAGGCGCCAAAGGCACCCACCTCCGCGCCAGTGCTCGCGGCACGTCCCATGAACGCAGGTGACCCACCCCGGAAAGCCTGGACCGCCACATCCGGATCACCCAGGAGCACTAACCGAGAACCACGCCGGAACAACTCACCCAAGAGCCGAACGGTGGCTACCGTCACGTCCTGGTAATCGTCAACAATCACCAGATCCCAGGATGGACACGGCGCGGGCTGGCATTCCGCATCCCACGTAGCAATGCATTCGGCAGCCTCACTCACCACCACGGCAGGATCGAGCCGATCACCCTGATCTGCCACGGACGTGCGCAATGACTGCACTCCCAAGTATTCACGGTATAACTGCGCTCCCAGGATCCATTCGTCGCGCTTGAAACGCTGGCCCAACTCCGCCAGATACTCCGGACTCACACCTTGTTCGGCCGCGCGCATGAGTAAATCCCGCAGTTCATGACGGAAGCCACGAAGCCCCAGAACCTCCGGTGGCAGCGAGTCAGGCAGGGTGAGAGGGACTCCCTCGCCGTCCACATGACCGGCCAGGATCTCGGCAAGGTCCCTATCCTGTTCCGGTCCGGTGATGAGGGTTGGTGCAGGCTCACCCAGCACCACCGCCCGAGCGCGCAGGATCGCCACGGCAACCGAGGCGGCGGTACGGACCATCGGTGAAGACAGAGCCCTCCCCGTAGCAGTTGCCACATCAGCGGCCATGGAACCTGCCAAGCGGCGTGACGCACTGAGGACCACCACGCGCGCCGGCTCGAGCCCCCACTCGGTCACAGCCTCCACCGCAATAGTGCGTGCTAGGAGGGACTTTCCTGAACCTGGCCCACCGGGGACCACCAGGGCAGGCGTGGTACGCGCAGCATTGAGGACCGCCTCCTGTGAGGGGTCCAGGGTCACCTGGCTACCCCTTGCCACGGGGGCCAGCAAGGTGGGTGCAACGTCAGTTCCGGTCAGCATGGAGACACCATAGAACAGGGGGGTGACACGAAATCCGCGCTGAAGCGATATCAGCGCCTCATTGCGCCTAGGCGCACGTACTATTCACGCCATGGAAATCTCAATTGGAGTGAACAATACTGCCCGTGAAATCACCATCGATGCTGTTCAGAGCACGGATGAAGTCAAAGCGGCGCTCGCTGCTGCTATAGAAAATCAAGGCGTTCTGGAACTGACCGATGCGCGCGGCCGCATTGTCCTTGTCCCCGCCGTCAAGATTGGCTATGTGGAGATCGGCCCCGAGGAGACGCGCCGTGTAGGCTTCGGGTCTGCCTGACACCAGGCCCAACAACCAGGCCCAACTCCAAGCCCAACCTCTACGGTTCGAGACCTAAGGACTCCATCCGTGCGGAATGTTCTGCGGTGATGTGCTTGAGAACCCAGGCGCGCGCGGCGGAGGTTGCCTGCATCGTCGTCGTAAAATCAACGCCGTCAACATCAGCCTGAGCGGCCACGGTGACGGCCAAAGAATCAACGAGTGGACTGCGTGCCATCATGTCCACAGAGAGTTTCAGCGTCTCGCCCATAACACGCCTGCCCCAGAGGCCCAGGCGTGAACCGAGCACGGAATCAGCCGCCACAGCGTCACGCAGGAGGCGGAAGGACACCTGGTCTTCCTCGCCATCTTCCTTGAGTACCTCGGTAAACTGCGCAGCAATATCCGCGTCAAGTCCACGCGATAGGAGGCGGAGGAAATCACGCAGGACACCGTGTCCCACCACGGCTTTCAGCAGGTTTTCCCACCAATCTTCCGTCCGTGTGCGCGTGACAAAGGTATCCAGAACGCCAGTAAACGGTGCCATGGCTGCGGTGACATCGGCACCGTGCGCTGCGGCCACATCCACAAGTTTTTGCTCCTGTTGGCCAATAGAAATAGAGCGTTTTACGAGCAGGTGGGCCGTCTCAATCGTCGGGGCATTCCATACTTCTTGAGAAACCAACGAGAACAGCCGCAACCGGGCGTAGGCTCCCAATCCGGCTAGAGCAACGGCGGTGTCAGCGTGACGAGCGGTGTCCATGTGATAAGCATACGAGCGCCGGAACGCCCGTGCGGCGTAACTCGTACCGTAGACTCGCGATGTTGCCCGGTTGAAAGGTATCCGTGACCACCGTCAGTTTTTCCGATTTCGATGTGCGCCCTGAGATTATTGAGGCGCTTTCCGATGTTGGCATTGTCCACCCCTTCCCCATTCAAGCGATGACGCTTCCGGTGGCACTCACCGGACATGACATCATCGGCCAAGCCAAAACAGGCACCGGCAAAACCCTCGGTTTTGGTGTCCCACTCCTCAACAAGGTGATTGCGCCCGACGAACCAGGGTGGGGTGACTTGGTGGCGCAAGGCAAGCCGCAGGCTGTCGTAGTGGCGCCTACGCGTGAACTTGCGGTGCAGGTGGCCGGTGACCTGGAAACAGCGTCAGCCAAGCGTCCTACGTTGAGAATCGTTCAGATTTACGGCGGCAGAGCCTACGAGCCACAGGTTGACGCCCTGAAGCGCGGCGTGGAAGTGGTGGTGGGGACACCGGGCCGCATCATCGATCTGCTCAAACAGGGGCATCTGGTGCTCTCGCGCGTAGCGACTGTGGTGCTCGACGAAGCCGACGAGATGCTTGACCTGGGCTTCTTGCCTGATGTGGAACGGATTTTGGCCTCCACGGCGGCAGTGAAGCAGACCATGCTCTTTTCGGCAACGATGCCCGGTCCCGTGGTGGCGATGGCGCGGCGCTATATGAAGCAGCCTACGCACATTCGCGCGGCGGACCCGGATGACGCCGGCGCTACCGTGAAGGACACCACGCAGGTGGTGTATCGCGCCCACTCGCTGGACAAGATTGAGGTGTTAGCGCGGCTGTTGCAGGCCAACGGACGCGGACGCACCGTGGTTTTTGCGCGGACCAAGCGGACCGCAGCACGAGTGAGCGACGATTTACGTGAGCGTGGATTTGCCGCTGGGGCGTTGCACGGTGACTTGGGGCAAGGCGCACGAGAACAGGCCATGCGTGCTCTGCGAAACGGGAAGATTGACGTTCTGGTGGCCACCGATGTTGCGGCACGCGGGATTGACGTGGATGACGTCACCCACGTGGTGAACTACCAGTGTCCCGAGGATGAGCGCACCTATCTGCATCGGATTGGCCGGACTGGCCGAGCCGGGAAGAAGGGGACAGCCGTCACCTTTGTGGACTGGGATGATGTGCCGCGTTGGTCCTTGATTAACAAATCATTGGACCTGGGAATTCCTGAGCCCGTAGAAACCTATTCCACCTCGCCGCACCTGTACACGGACCTTGATATTCCCGAGAACGTGAAGGGCACCCTGCCGCGTGACCAGCGGGTACGCGAAGGCCTGGGCGCCGAGAAGATTGAGGATTTGGGCGAGACGGGGAAGCGTGCCGGTGGTCCGGGGCGTGACTCCGGGCGCGGTTCTGGGCGGACTGGCTCTGGGCGAGCTGGCTCTGGGCGCGGGTTCTCGGGTGGTGCTGGGCGGGCTGGCTCTGGGCGTTCCCGTTCCGAGGGGAACGGTTCCGGGCGGGTTGGCTCTGGGCGTGATCATGCTGGGCGTTCCGAGGCACGGCGTGACGGGGCCGGAAGGTCCTCGGACATGCAGACACCGCGGCACCACACTCACGAGGAAAAGGCTCCGGCGGCGCCACGTCAACGGCGGCGCGTGAGAAAAAACTCCTCTGGCGGGAATTCCCCGGAATCTCGCGATTCTTAGCGTGTGGGCGCCTGCGTGGTTGGCGCGATGGGGAGTTGTTGATGACGTTCAATGGTTGCCGATCCGATCGAACGGGTGTTTCATATCCTACCCTCATGTCATGCTGTAATCCTCACCAAAGGAGGCATCCATGACTCACCATTGGACCGTTCCCAGCACCGGGAGTGCTGAGGCAATCCTTGACGCCCTTGATCCTGACCAACAGGCGGTGGCTCGTGCTGTGGTGGGCCCGGTGGTGGTGTTGGCAGGTGCAGGCACCGGGAAAACGAGGGCCATCACTCACCGGATCGCCTACGGAGTGCGGACTGGGGTGTACCAACCCCAATCCGTGCTGGCGTTGACCTACACCAAGCGTGCTGCGGGGGAGATGCGGGCACGGTTGCGAACTCTCGGGGTCGCCGCAGTGCAGGCCCGCACCTTCCACGCCGCTGCCTGGAGCCAACTACGGTACTTCTGGCCGATGGCTATCGGTGGTCCACCACCATCTCAGTTACTCACGGTGAAAGCTCCCCTCCTCTTTGAGGCGGCACGGCGCTTGGGGGTGGAGGCTGACAAGACGGCAATACGTGATATTGCGGCAGAGATCGAGTGGATGAAAGTCTGCATGATTGCGCCGGATGATTATCCAGCGCGAGCGGTCAGTATTGAGCGCGAAGCCCCCGCCGGATATGACCATCGCACCCTGGCACGGCTCGCCAGTGCTTACGAGGACACCAAAACAGAGCGCGCAGTCATTGACTTTGAGGACGTGCTGGCCATCATGGCCGGAATCATGACGGAGCATCGCGCCGTTGCCGAGAAGGTCCGCACGCAGTATCGGCGCTTTGTGGTGGACGAGTATCAGGACGTCAACCCTCTGCAGCAGTACCTGCTGGATCAGTGGTTGGGCGGACGAGACGAACTGTGCGTGGTCGGTGATCCGTCACAGACCATCTACTCCTATTCGGGAGCGTCTCCTCAGTACTTACTGAATTTCAGGCGCACGTATCCCCGAGCCCAGGAGGTGCGGCTTGAACGCGACTATCGGTCCACCCCCCAAGTGGTCCAGTTGGCCAATGAGGTTCTGAGGCGCGGACGCGTGGTAGGCGCGTTGGACCTGCATTCGCAGCGGGATTCAGGTCCTCCCGTGAGGTACGTGAACTATCCGAATGACGATGCCGAGGCTGAAGGAATTGCTCGTCGCGCTGCCCAGTTGATCGCTTCCGGAACCCGTGCTGCCGAGATAGCCGTATTGACGCGAACCAACACGCAACTGCGCGTGTTTGAAGAGGCACTGGCTCGCCACAATATTGGCTTTGTGGTGCGCGGGGGGGAAGAGTTCTTCCGGCGGTCCGAGGTGATTCAGGCCATCGCCTTTCTACGCGCTGCAGCACGGTCCGCTGACCCCAACGTGGCGATGCCTCGGCACGTGCGTGATGTCCTCGGATCGTGTGGATGGACTGATAAGCCGCCTGCGGCTCAAGGTTCCGTGCGGGAGCGATGGGATGCGATGCAGGCCCTCGTGGACCATGCCGATGCGTTTGTGGAGGCAACCTCGCCGGGTGATCCTGTACCCACCTTGGTGACCTTTGTTGAAGATCTGGCTCACCGGGCGGATGCGCAACACGCACCAACCGTGGATGGGGTTACCTTGGCCACCCTTCATGCGGCTAAGGGACTCGAGTGGGACGCGGTGTTCCTGGCGGGGATGAGTGAAGGGTTCCTGCCCCACCTCCTATCCACCACAGCCGATCAACGCGCCGAGGAGAGGCGTTTGCTTTATGTGGGCGTGACCAGAGCCCGGACACATCTGGAGTTGTCCTACTCCAACGCCCGTAGCGGTGGACAGCGTTCACCTCGCAAGAGATCACGGTTCCTTGATGGTTTGTGGCCGGAGGCATCAGAGGCTCGAGGTCCCCAGTCCCGGCCTGGGGCTCTGGGGCGACGGGGCGGCGTGCGCCAATCCCAGGGAAACGTCAATGTGCACACCCCCGTGAACGAGGCGCTCGCTGATTCTCTGCGGACGTGGAGGCGGAATACAGCACAGCAGCACGGTGTGCGGGCGTTCCGCATCATGAGTGATACCACCTTGGTAGGAATTGCGAGCATTCAGCCTCAATCGTTGGAGGCGCTGGGTCAGATCAGCGGGATTGGCCCCCAGAAACTCGCCACGTTTGGCAACGAGATCCTTGACCTCGTTCAACGGGCAGGTGTGTCATGATGGCCGGAGCCCTTGTGGCGGACAGGGCCCTGGCGAAAGGCGGAGCCCTCGCGGCGGGTAGTGTGCTCACGGCACGGGCAATCGGGATGGCGAGTGACAGTTCTCAACCGCGGAAGTGCCTCGGGAAGCGAAACCTCAATGAGGTGGTTGACGGCGGATGGATGGTTGCCATCAAGGTAGGCCAACACCTGGCTGGCCGCCAAACTCGCAGCCATGGCGGCCAACGTAGTCTCGCAGGGAATGCCGGGCGAACGGGCAAGTTGCGTGGTCAGCGTAGGCCACGCGGGATCATCATCGGCGTGGTGGAGCGCCACACACATGGTGCACGCCGTCATACCCGGTATCACCATGGGCCCCACCGTGACGTCAGCGTCATTGACCACCACCGGCAGGTGGGGGAGACGTTCGGCCGTGGCGGTGTAGTAGTCGGCAGGGTCCACTGCATGCGAATGGACGTTCACGGTGACATCCGGGCGAGCGTGGGCGGTCACGGTGACCGATGGCTCCACCCGGTGAAGGGACCGTGCCAATGCTGAGTGTCGATCCCAGGAAACGTCAAACGCGCCAAAGGCGCCGAGGCCCACATCATCCACCTGAACCAAACCCTCGGGGCGAAGAACCAAGGTTCCCACCCCTGCTGACGCCAACAGTAGAGCAACCGTGCCTCCCAGTCTGCCGAGTCCTGACACGCGGATGGTACTGCGCTGGCGAGCAGCCAATGTTGAGCATCCGTCACCATCCTCGCGAATCGAACCCAGAGCACGAGCGTCCGCAGTACTCACTCGGGACGTTCTGGACTCCAACGCCTGGTGGTCATCACGGTGGGGAAGCAAGTGCGTGGAACCGCGCAGAACCGAGGAGATGTGGCGGCATCGTTCCGCGGAGACGCCGAGGCGCCGGGCCGATGATTCGAGTGGCACGTGCCGGTGTGTGGCCGCTGAGCGCAGCCACGTCAACTCTGCGAAGGAGATGTTATTCAGGCAGACGGCCCACCGGCGATCCGTGCCTATCTGAACGGTGCCATGCCCGCGATCCAGCACCAGCGTTCCCGGGCGCATCCGCAACGATGGGACCGATGCCTCGTGACGTGACAGATCAGGAGCCAGTGAAGGGGGATGGGGAGAATGCATGATCGCATCGTTCCACACCGCGACGATGACCTCAGCGGTGTGTCCAGCGGGCGAGACGCACCTATCGAAGTGCGCCGATCCTCGCGCAGAAAGAGCACGGTGAGCGCCCACCGTGAAGGCGAAACCATCATCGTGTCCATACCTGCCCATTTCACTCGCGCGCAAGAGCAGCGATGGGTATCGGCCATGGTGGACCGGTTGGCTCGGAAGGAACAGCGCAAGCGTCCATCAGATGCCGGGTTGCGGGATCGCGCGGCACTTTTGTCCCGCCAGTACCTTGGTGGCCGGGCAGTGCCTTCATCCATCCGGTGGGTCAGCAATCAGGCTCGCAGGTGGGGGTCGTGTACCGTCTCAGATGGCTCCATTCGGATATCAACGCGGTTACGTGGGGTACCACCGCACGTCCTCGATTACGTGATTCTCCACGAACTCACGCATCTACTCCACGCCGGGCACGGCCCCAGCTTCTGGAAAATCCTGGAGGTGTACCCGCACACCGAACGTGCCAGGGGATTCCTTGAGGGGCTCGAGTATTCCCACACGGTCCTAGGCCTGGACTGGGAGCATGCTGACGTGGATGGGCCTGGTGAGGGTGCTGACAGCTGAATGTCCTGATTGCTGGTGACACTCGTCACTGGGTTCCCCGGTGGTTGAAGGTCCAGATCACTGAGGGCTCTGGTCACTGAAGGTACCAGCGCCTGAAGGCACCCACATCGCTAGCCAGTGCCCGCCTCAGAACCGGGGTCCTCTCCGTCAGCCTCCGCCAGGATTGCCGCCAAGGCAGCATCTACGTCCGCGCTTGCCATGGATTGAGCCTCGCGGCGAGCCAGGTATCCAGCCGGATCGTCCAAGTCACCCGCATCAGGCAGGAGGTCCGGATGGCTCCATACGGCGTCCCGGCCCTCCACCCCGCCAGCCACATAGACGTGACTCATCAGCGTGGCCGCATCCCGAGAACGCCGAGGACGCAACTCAAGCCCCACCAATGAAGCGAAGGTTTGCTCGGCCGGTCCACCGGCGGCGCGCCTGCGCCGAATCATTTCTCTCAATGACACCGCGAAAGGAAGGTGCGGCAATGCCGCCTGTGCCACTACCTCATCTACCCAGCCCTCCACCAGTGCCAAGGCCGTCTCGAGTTGGAGCAGCGTGGCGTGCTGTTCTTCGGTGGGTTGCACTCCAAAGATTCCGCCACTGGACATGGCTTTGTGGATTCCGGAAGGATCAGACGGATCAATATCACGCATCTGAGATTCCAGGGCGTTTAAGTCAATTCGGATTCCGCGAGCGTAACGATCCACGAGCGAGAGCAAGTGGGAGCGCACCCACGGCACATGGGCAAAGAGCCGTGCATGCGCGGCTTCGCGCATCGCTAAGAACAGGAAGACCTCCTCCAGCGGCGCATCAAGGCCCGCTGCAAACTCGGTCACGTTGGTGGGCAGCAAAGCGGTACCGCTTCCAGGGAGGAGGGGCAACCCCACATCGGTGGCACCAAACACTTCTTGAGAAAGTGTCCCGGCTGCTTGCCCAATCTGAATGCCAAAGGCGGAGGATCCCACCTTGCGAATCACCTCGGACGGACTCAGGCCATCGAGCCCCAGGTTCTTCAGACCCGGTCCAGCTTCGTCGAGAACACCCACGCTGACATCGGGATGGTCCGAGGCAAAGGGACCGTCATCCTCGCCATCCCGGTCTTCGCCTGCTCCGCCTCCCATGACGGTGGCAAGCCCGTTCGCAACCGAAGCCGCAACGGGCGCGGCAAGGGTGTGCCACGTCTCCAGCGTGGCTTCCACCCATTCAGCCCGGCTCCAGGCATGGGTGCCGCCGCCACTGGGTGGGAAACTCGTGGCGGCATCCAGCCACAGTTCGGCAACGGATAGGGCATCGCGAACCTGCTTGGCTTGGGCGGCATTCACCACGGGATCCCCTTTGGACACGGAAACCTGGCGTGCCATGTCCCGTGCCACCTGGGAATTGACGGGGTCATCGCCCGAGGCAGCGAACATGGCACGAACCTGCGCCAAGGCTGACTGCAGTTCCCACGGAGAGGGAAGCCGTCCTCCGGGGGCGGTGACCATGGCCGCCGGATCCATACCTTGCTCGCGCAGGCGTTCCATCATCTCGTCGGCACGGTCACCAAAGAGTTGCTTCATGAGATCGCGCACTTGGCGGTCTCTGTCATCGTCTGACGTGGGGGTGACGTTCTCGCTACTCATCTGTGATCTCCTGGTGAAAATCGTCTTCTACGCGGGTGATGCTCCAACGGTAGCCGGTTGTGGGGGATGATGGACGGCATGACCGTGATCGATTTCGGCGAGCCGCCCAGCAATCGCAGCCGCGTACTCAAGGTTTCGTGCCTCATCACCGCAATGTGCGTCATGCTGACCCTGGTGCTTCCCACAGGTTTTGCCGTGCGCGGACCCGGCCCCACGGAGGACACCCTCGGCGAGCAGAGCGTGGTGGTGGACGGAGAAAAGCAACTCGTCCCCCTCGTCGAGATTGCGAACGCTGACACGTACCCGGCGTCTGGTGAACTCCTGTTGACCACCGTGTCCGTGGGTGGTGGACCCGTCAGTGACATCTACCCGCTCGACGTGTTGGAGGCGTGGGCCTCTACTCGGCGCACCGTGATTCCGCAGGAGGCGGTGTTCCGGCAGGGTTTCACGCGGGAGCAACAACAGGAAGAGTCGGCGGCAGAGATGGCGTCCTCGCAAGAGCTCGCCGTGGCAGCAGCCCTCAAGGAACTCAATGTGCCCTTCACCAGCACCTTGAAAGTGGCGGGAACCACCAAGGATTCACCAGCAGTGGACCTGGTAGAGACCGGGGATGTCCTCACCACCCTGAACGGCAAGGACATCACGGACCACACCCAACTGTTGGAACTGCTGAGCGCCATCACTCCAGGGGCCAGCGTGGATCTGGGAATCACGCGAGACGGCAAGGCCAGCACGGTGACGGTCACCACCACCGAAGCCCAGAACGAGGACGGCACACCACGCGCGGCGCTGGGCATCCTCGTGACCAACTCCTATGAATTCCCCATGGACGTCACCATCCAGATTGAGGATATTGGCGGGCCCAGCGCCGGAATGATGTTTGCCCTCGCCATCATTGATCTGCTTACTCCGGCCGATGAACTCGCTGGTCACACCGTGGCGGGCACGGGAACCATGGACGCCGATGGCACCGTGGGACCCATCGGAGGCATTGTCCAGAAAATGTACGGCTCGTCTCGCGACGGGGCTCGGTGGTTCCTTGCACCTGCAGACAACTGCGACGAAGTTGTGGGAAACATCCCCTCGGGATTGCGCGTCATCCGGGTGGCCACACTCAGTGAGGCGCTCGCGGCCATCACGGCAGTGGGGGAGGACTCGGCCACGGACCTGCCCACCTGCGCCAGCAACACGAACCCGTAACGATTCCCCTCCCGCGCCTGTCACAGCACCACAACCCCCTCCTGATACGGAACGCTTGACTGAAGAAACACATGCCTTCCTACTGAAGCGAGGACCCGGTGACTTTCAACCCGTTCCCACCCTCCACCACCGGCTCTTCCCGTGAGCGGGCTCCGCGTCCAGCACCACGGCCACCCAAGCCCGTCATTATCGCTGTGGCGGCTATCGTCGTCGCAGCTCTGGTGGTGATTTTCTCCGCGCAGTTCCTCACCGAGGTGGCGTGGTTCAGCGCCATCGGTTTCAGCAGGGTCCTGTGGACGGGTTGGATTGCGCGGGCGGTGCTCTTTGTGGGCGGATTTGCCGTGATGGCCATCGCCGTGTACGCGGGCTTCACGGTGGCTCACAAGAACAGGCCAATCTACGCCCCCACGGGCCAGGAAGCCACGCTCGATCAGTACCGCGAGGCCGTGGAGCCGCTGCGCAAAGGCGTCATCGTGGTGATTCCCCTGGTGATCGGATTCTTTGCTGGCCTCTCCGCAGCCGGCGAATGGA
Organism: Cellulomonadaceae bacterium; assembly: GCA_031256435.1. Lineage (GTDB taxonomy): Bacteria > Actinomycetota > Actinomycetes > Actinomycetales > Cellulomonadaceae > Xylanimonas. The sequence continues at coordinate 5,686 of JAIRQO010000041.1, read as the reverse complement.
AGAACGTTCTGCTCGCCATCAACTCCGAGCCCTTCGGCAACCAGGATCCGCAGTTTGGGCTTGACGCCGGTTTCTACGTGTTCCATCTTCCTGTTCTCCGCGCACTGGTCACGTTCCTCATTGCCGTGGTAGTGGTGTCCGCGCTTGCGGCACTCGTCACGCACTACCTCTATGGCGGCATCCGCATCGGCGGCCAGGCTGCTGCGGGAGGGAACACTACGCCTGCGGCACGGATGCACCTTTCCATCATGGCAGCGTTGCTGATGCTCCTCCTCGCTGCTCAGTATTTCTTGGATCGTTACTCGCTTCTGACCAGCCCCAATGACACCTGGGACGGGGCGTCATACTCGGATGTGCATGCACTCATCCCCTCCCGCGGCATCCTCGCCGGAGTAGCAGTCCTGGTAGCCGTGGCCTTCATTGTGGGAGCCATTCGGAAGAACTGGCGTCTGCCTCTGATTGGCGTGGGTTTGATGGTGGTCTCGGCCATCATTGTGGGTGGCGTGTACCCGGCCGTCATTCAACGTTTCCACGTCAACCCCAACGCCCAGGAACTCGAAACGCCGTACATCCAGCGCAACCTCGAGGCTACACAGTTTGCCTTCGGGTTGGACGCTGTGACCATCCAGCAATACGAGGCCACCGCCAAGGCCGAACCGGGGGCGCTGCGGCAAGACGCCGAGACCACGGCACAGATTCGCCTACTCGATCCTCACGTGGTCTCGCCATCCTTCAGGCAGTTGCAGCAAAACAAGCAGTACTATGACTTTGCCGATGTGCTCTCGGTGGATCGGTACACTATTGACGACGAATCTCGTGACACCATCATTGCTGTCCGCGAACTCAACCTTGACGGACTCGGGAATGACCAGCGCAACTGGGTGAATGATCACACGGTGTACACGCACGGATTCGGAGTGGTAGCCGCCTTTGGTAACACCACCGGCCCGGACGGCAGGCCCGCCTTCTTTGAGGGCGGCATCCCCACGCAAGGCGCTCTGACGGATTCGCAGAATTACGAACCTCGTATCTATTTCAGCCCCAGCATGACCTCATATTCCGTGGTGGGTGCTCCGGCGGATCGCACGCCTTGGGAGTTGGACTACCAGGCCGATGACGAATCCGGGGGAGGCCGCATCACCACCGCGTTCCCCACGCAGGACGTGACCGCAGGCCCCTCCATCAAGAATCTCTGGCAACAACTGCTGTTCGCCATCAAGTTTGGTGACGAACAGCTCGTGTTTTCGGATCGTGTGACTAGCGAATCGCAAATTCTGTTCAACCGCGGCCCGCGGGAGCGGGTGAAGAAGGTTGCGCCGTATCTCACGCTCGATAACCGCGTCTACCCGGCTGTAGTGGACGGACGAGTCAAATGGATCGTCGATGGATATACCACTGCCGATTCATACCCGTATTCCACGGCCAAGGCAATGAGCGAGACGGTCACGGCTGCCATGGCTGCTGAGCGCGCGGCGGGAGTGACCCCCATGCCCAACGCGGTGAACTACATCCGCAACGCCGTTAAGGCCACCGTGGATGCGTATGACGGTTCGGTCACTCTGTATGCGTGGGATGCGGAGGACCCCCTGCTGAAGGCGTGGAACAACATCTATCCCGGCACGGTGTCACCGTTGTCAGAAATCTCCGGGGACCTGATGAGTCACTTGCGGTATCCCGAGGACATGTTCAAGGTGCAGCGTGCGCAGATGCAGCGCTACCACGTGCAGGATCCGGCGCAGTTCTTCTCCGGTCAGGATTTGTGGGCCACTCCGCAAGACCCGACGATTACGGGGGATCACCGCCCCTTGCAGCCACCGTACTACTTGACCTTGCAGATGCCCGATCAGCCCAACCCGGCATTTTCCTTGACGTCGCTGTTCATCCCGGGTGGAAACACGGACCGCGAGATTCTGACGGGATTCTTGGCGGCTGATGCCGAGGCTGGGAACGTGGACGGCGTGCGGGGCGAAGGATACGGCAAGCTTCGTCTCCTTCAAATGCCGCGAGACCACACCGTTCCAGGACCCGGCCAAGTCCAGAACAACTTCAACACCAACCCCACCATCTCCCAGCAATTGAACCTGTTGGAGATCGGATCCTCCGTGATTCGACGAGGAAACCAGTTGACGCTACCCGTGGGCGGAGGCTTGTTGTACGTTCAGCCCATTTACGTGCAATCGGACACAGGGACGCAGTTCCCGTTGCTGAGGCGTGTGCTGGTGGCCTTCGGTGAAGACGGCGTGGGCTTTGCTCCCACGCTTTCCGAGGCACTCGATCAAGTGTTTGGCGGGGATGCCGGTGCTGAAGCCGGGGATGCCGGAGATGCTCCGGAGAGTGTTCCCAGTGACGAGGTGCCCAGTGATGCGGTTCCTGGTGACGAGGTTCCTGCTGAGGTGCCTAGCGATGACGCACCCAGTGATGATGCGCCTGCTGAGGTGCCGCCCACCGATCCCATTCCGGACCCAGGGCAGGACACCACCGTGGTGCGCAGCGAGTTGGAATCCGCCTTGGCGGACGCCAGCCAAGCCATGAAGGACTCCGCTGACGCCCTGTCCGCAGGCGATTGGGCCGCCTACGGCGCTGCTCAAGATGCGTTGCAGGCAGCCCTAGAGCGCGCCGTCGCCGCCGAAGCCGCCCTGGGTAACTAACCACCAAGATGGTGAAACCTTGCCAGGTGTACCGGCGGTTGAGCCAGCGAGCAAAGTGAGCGTCGGTCGAAACCCCGGAACTGTCCTGGTACCTCGGCGGTAGAGCCAGCGAGTAAAGCGAGCGTCGGTCGAAACCACGGAGTCATCCTCGTTACCAGGCATTGGCGCATTGCGATGCCCAGCCGTCCAGCACGATTTGGCGTTTCGTCGAAACCGGAGTAGAGTACTCCAAGCCGACGCGGGGTGGAGCAGCTCGGTAGCTCGCCGGGCTCATAACCCGGAGGTCGCAGGTTCAAATCCTGTCCCCGCTACTACAACGTTAAGGCCGGAAGTATGCGAAACCCGCAACGTTCCGGCCTTTTCGGAGTTATAAGACATTTGTCCTATAACCCCCTTTTCGCGCATCGTGCGATGATCCAAGTCCAACTCACTTTTTGGGGTTGTCGGCCAAATGGTGAGGTTTTTGCGTCAGTGACGCCAAAAGTTGCGGGTCGTGAAACTGCTGCGAGAACCTCACCATTCGGTAAGGTTCGATTGGACGTGGCCGCGTCCGTATCGTTCTGTGAGTTTCTGCGCCCTACTTGGGGTTTTCCGGCGGAACCGGGAGATGGCCGTACCTCCAGCAAAGCAACCGGAAAGCGGAAGGCAGGCGCCAGGTTGCGACGAGGAACCGGCGGTTGAAAGGCATTGAGTTCGGTCGCCTTGGAACCTGATACCCGGAGGTCGCAGGTTCACCACCTGTGTACCGCCCCCGGAAACGTCCTGGGCCGTTGAGTTGCGACCGGTAGGTTGAGGAGGGCGGAAAGTGCGGCATCATGGGGCCCTTACATTGCTCGGGGCCGGCCTGGACCTGCTTTGGTGACCAGTAAGCAGGCCCGGATAGGCAACGATACCGTTTGGGACGAACTGATGGGCTAGGCACTGCGGCATTGTGTCTTCGGCGCAACGACGGAGCCAGGGCTGTCCAGATTCCATCGGTCTAGGTGCGAACGCGAGCTTGATCGACCATCATTTGATAATGGCCCGAGTGAACACCGTCGTCTGCTAACCGAAATACACGTTCAAAAGCATCAAGCCATACCTGGTTTGACGCGGTTGGTTGCGCAAATGGGGTTGAGTCGATGATTGTGTGACTTCCAGAGTGAGCCCAGGCGATGAGTGCGTGGTGAATTGCCTGTTCTCCGACCGGGAACTTGTCGCCGAGCATGTACAGGTTTTCCTGCCCGCCAAGAGTTGAGAAGTAGGACTCCAAAATGCGCCGGAGGACATTCGGTAGCCACGGCATGTTTGCGCTTGAGTTTGACGAAGCAGTCACCACTTCGTCCCAAAGTTCCTGGTATGACGTTCGAACCGAATCCTGGCGCTGTAGAGCCTGAACCCGGTTGGGGTCTGGCGACAACTTATGGATCCTGTAGAAGCTCACTTCATTACTAGGCTGCGGGTTGTGCAGGCTGCAGACTTGTTTGTGAAACAGTGTACTGTGAGTCATCAGCATCACCTGAGTCACCCGTGAGTGGTGACCTTGTTCAACTGAAGAGACCAATCTTCTAATAAGCGATGACACAACAAACATGATCTCCGAATCCAAGCTAGAGATCGGATCATCGATTACTGCGACAAGCTCATCGGTGTCGCCATCGAGCGCAACGCTGTCCAACTGGTGGTAGTAATACAGGAAAGTGACAAAAGTACGCTCGCCATCACTGAGGGTCTCAATATTGGCAGTTGTTCCGTTATCTCGGATTACCCGGTATCCGTCCCTGACTGTCGTCGCCGAGGCCAGTTTGAAACTATGAAACTGGCTGAACTCTAGGACTTGGTTGATCGCCTGGATTGCCGGACCGCTGTCCACGGCTGACTCACGGAGCAACTGCAGTTGGTCTTTCGAGGAGTTCACGGCAGTTTCTTGCTCGTTAATGCTCTGACCCAGTCCCCGCATGGCCTTCTTGCAATTCTCCTCTTCCAGCAAGAGTTGGGTCACCAGGTCGTCGAGTCCGCCTCTCGCGAACAAGCGCCACGACTCTCTGATGATCTTAGGTTTTTCATCGCGCCGCGAAGCAATAATGTGGTTCGCTTGTTCGATCGAACGATTGGTGTCTTCTACCAACTGGCGCAGGGCAGCCAACGACACTGCAATCGGGGAATATTCAACAACACTGGTGGGTTCTACTTCTTTCTTCTCGATAGAACTAAGGGCCAGCTGAATGGCCGCCAGTGCTTCCCTGAATGCGGTCGAAGTCTCCTGCTCGTCAGCAAACTCTACAAGGGCCTGTCTGTTCGCATCCCGGAATGCGTGCAGTGCTTCCTTGAACTGCTGCACTGTTGCGAGTCCGGCGCGGATGGCTTCCCGCTTTTCTTCGTAGTCCTGATCGAACAGTTCATTAAGGTTATTGATGATGTCCGACGTCAATGCCCTCTGGCACAGGGGGCAGACCGGGTCTGTGCCAGCCTGTGCCGAGATGTGTTCGCGCCCCTTATCGGCCCAGTCGCTGATTCCTAGACGCTCGACAAATTGCGCAAACGGCGTGTCATGTTTACTGACCACAGGAGTGCTCAATAGTCGCGACAGGAGATCCTCGTTCACCTCGAACTCTGGTGGAGTTGGAACCAGCGCTCGATGCTCTATTGATTCGTCGAAAGCAGTGTCCGCCATTTCTGCAAGTTGACTGAAGGTATGTTCACCTGCAACTGGATGTGCTCTTGCCGCATCGAGTACTTTGTCAAGACATTGCAACTTCTTGCCGCGTAAACCCGGCATGCGGACGGCAAGAGACTCGGGAATCGCGGCTCGCCTGGCCCAGATTGTGTCGGCCAGACTATCTCGCTTTTTGTTGTGTTCGTCGACGACCTGCTTTGAGGTCTCGCGAAGTCCCTCTAGTTTGTGTTGCTTGCCCAGTAAATCCCTTTCGGCTGCTTCAATCTCCCCGACGAGTTTGCTGCTATTGTCACCAAGGCGAAAGACTCCAGGCTCCTCTCCGCCCGCGCTCGCAAACACTCGACGCGCATAGTCTCGATTGTAGACCGAGACAGTAAGCGGG